>JACMIS010000093.1 GCA_014381035.1 Armatimonadota bacterium | reverse complement strand
GTACACCCGACGGCGCGTTGTGGCTGCCCGCACCCGCCGGATTTTCGCGCGATAAACAGATGATGATTCCGGCGGTGCGCTACAACACCTCCGGCGCGTTCTTCCGCTCCGCGTTCGATGAAAAAGTGCTCGATTTTGTTGGACAATTCATCGGGAAGGACATCGAACTATTCTTGGATGGACAATGCCTGTACAAAGAGCCGGTCGGTGGGCACCCGAAAAATCTGCACCAGGATTCCGCCTATTTCGAGCATCGGTTCGAGGGACCGGTCGCCGCACTGAACTATGTCGTCGATACCGATCTCGTCAACGGCGCGTTATACGTCGTGCCCGGTTCGCATCGTATGGGGCAACTCAAGCACATCGACACGTTCAGTCACCTCGGCTTGGACCCTGACGAATGGCCGTGGGAGAAGGCGTTGCCGATTACGGGGAGCGCGGGCGACAGCATCTTCTTCCATTACAAATGTATCCACGGCTCGCAAGAGAATCATTCGAACGGCCCGCGCCCGGTATTCATACACCGCTACCGCCGCCCGGACGATTATGTGGTGGTCAGTGCCGCGACAGCACAGGGGCGCGAAGAGGCGGAGAAACAACAAGCCGCCGCGAGTAAGCAGAACCAACAGGGAATGATGGTTCGCGGCTTCCGAAGCTACACCGCCGCGTAGACCACGGTCACCGCCGCGCCCGCCGGGACATTGACCGTGACCGGCGGGCGTTTGCCACATTGTAGACGCAGGGTGCGTGCCTTCGCCGTGTCGCCGTTCGCGCCGACGAACACGAGTGAACCGTCGTGGTTCCGAAACCCCGCGCCGGGAAAGTCGGACGTGTCGGCGGTTTCGAGACGGACCGCACCGGGGCGCACCCAGCGGCTCGCATGACCGAGTGCGTAAAACTCTTCGTTTCGGGTGATCGCACCGGTCGCCGGGTTGATCGTGATCACCCCGCGACAGTCGGTACATCCCCCGTTTTGCGGTCCGTGTTTCGGGTCGAGGGCGAGGTTCCATTTGAGTACCGTCGACGCCCCGTACTTCGTCGCGCCGACCACTAAATTGGCTACATCCCAACGCACATTGCCGCCGAAATCCGGGGCGAACGCGCCGCCCGAACTTTCGGTGAAGTGCGTTTCCATCGCGGGATAGGCGCGGCGCACAGATTCCTGCGCCTCCGGCTTGCCCGCGTAGGCGTGCCAGGCGACCCCGGCGATGTCCCGCCGCGCCACGGCATCCTTCAAAACTTCCATCGGGAACTCCGGGACATCCCAGTTGTGATCCCATACGAGTATCTTCGTGGTGATTCCTGCTTTGCGAAACGCCGGCCCAAGATGCTCCCGCACGAACCGGGATTGGTCGCCAGGTTCCATCCGCATCGTGGGGTACGAATCGCGCTCCAGTCGAGGCTCGTTCTGAAGCGTCACGTAATCCACGCGAACGCCTGCTTTTTTATACGCCTCGATGAAGCGCACGAAGTAGCGGGCATACGCGGCATATGCGGGCCAGTCCAGCCAGCCGCCGTTCATCTTCTTGCTCGTCTTCATCCAGGCGGGCGCACTCCACGGCGATGCCATAACGGTGAGCGCGGGGTTGATCTGTCGGATACGGCGTAGAAGCGGGAGGATGTACGCCTCGTCCGGCTGGATCGAGAACCATTTCTGCTCGTGATCGGTTTCACCGGCAGGCAGATCATTATAGGTATAATTGCCCCGGTGCGTGAAATCGCTCGCCCCCATCGGGACGCGCACGACGGAAAAGCCGATCCCGCCCGCCCGAGTGTCGAAAAGCCCGCGTAGAGCCGCGTCGCGCTTTGCCGGGGACAGCCGGGACAGGAGAAACGCCGACGAGTCGGTCAGGGACGCCCCGAAGCC
>JACMIS010000697.1 GCA_014381035.1 Armatimonadota bacterium | reverse complement strand
GCGACGGCGGCTTGTTTCGCGGCGAGTGCGCCTCCGGTTTCGGCGGGTCCCACGGCGGCGCGTCCTTCGGCGAGCACGATTTGCGAATCGGTAGCGTTGTCCGTGCGAGCGATTGCAGGGTGAGCAATCGGTTTGTGAGCAATTGAAATTGGTCGCTCGGTGGCTTCCGCGAAATCGGCTTCAGCCGCTATACGCTCGCCGAACGTGCTTCGCACGGGGAGAGCGGCAAGGCATACGCAAATGGCTAGAGCGAATGGTTTTTTCATGGGCGGATACCGCTTCCTGCGAGTAGCCGTTGGGAATGGGTTTGAGGAGTCGGTTGCGTTTGCGGCGATGCGGTGACAGTAGATGAGGAAACAAGAATACTCCCTACATTTGAGGGAGAGTAGTAGCGAATAATCATAGGAAGTGTTTCTTTTAGCCAGGGTATCAGAAACCAACCGAACAGGTTGATGCCGAAAAATGCGACGATTCGTAGCAACAGGTTTTCGGAGCTATCCATAATCTCCTGCCCAAATGTGACCATTGCTATCAAAAGCATGCTGCAGAATCCACCGATAGCTATCCACAAGTTTTGATGTTGTTCTTTGCTTCCGAACGCGCCGTAAGCCAGTAGTGGCGCAGTGATAACAGTCCTCCGTTTCCAATCTCCAAGGGATTTCATATCCGCAACTAAGAACATTACTCCGAAGACAATCATGCCGTGATATTTGCCATCGGTGATAGCACTAACACTCAGGAAAACGATAAGTGCCGATAGCCCTACCAAGCGAGCGCGATGAAACGACTCCGTGTGCCAGGGTTGCGGCAGTTTTTTATCTGTTGTGCTTGCCATTAGTTTCTATTTTACGGCTTGACGAATGGCTTCACCACATCGCCGATCTGCACACGGGTCCGGTGCGCCGGATTGGTGCTGGCGACGAATGTCGCGTCACAGGTGCGCGGGCGGACGCGGCGAATGACGACGCGCAGTTTTGTTCCGGTGGCGGTGGCGATTTCCAGTGTGTCGCCGATCTTTACCCGGTCCGACGCGCCGAGTCCTATTAAGACCGTCCCCCCGTCCACGTCGATCACCTTTCCACTGATAGCCTCCTCCTTTTCTTCGGCTGGGTCGGGGCTTGGTGCGAGCGCGGCAGAGGATGCTGTCGCGACCGGCAGAAGCGCGGTCGCGGGGAGCGATTTGAGCGACTCGGCGACCGCGGTTTCGGCGGTGCGGGCAAGCAGTTCGCCGGGAATCTCGCCGTTTATACTGGGCAGATCGCTGGCGTCGGGCGCGGTGGACGATTCGCCGGTGGAGTAAGCGGTTCGGGTCTGTTGAGTGCGTTCCTCTTTGTCACTCGACGCGATAGGCACCTCCCAGAGCACCAGACCGTCCGCCAGATCAACGAGGCGCAGGGAACCGGCGACGCGTACCGTGCTTCGCGCCGTGATAGTCTGTCGCCATTCGATCTGCCGCGAATCGGCGCGGGCGTTGTAGTCGGCGACGGACCGTTCCCAGAGTGGCAAGGTGCTACGGCGGTACTCCCTCAGTGCGGAGGAATATTCGGCATCGGTTTTGGTGCCCACGACGCCCCTCAGCAGACTTTCCGCGACCACGCGCACGATCTCGCTGTCTTTGCCGCCGACGTTCAAATCGGTTTTGAGGCGCGACGGCTCGGACGGACGGCGCGGCGGTCCCGGCAACGGCGGCGTGGTTCGCTTCGCAGACGAGGAATAGTCCGTACCGCCTTCGGAGCGCGATAGATCCACGATGAGCAGTGCGTCCGCCGCCGCTAACTGGCGGACTTTTGCCCGGTTCGCGCCCCGGGTCAGACCCGCCTGATCCAGCGCGATCTCGGCTAAAACAGCAGTCAATGCGGTTCGCTCCAGCACCTCGAACGCATTCAGCCCGCGTAGTTCGCTTGCCGCCAGCCCCGCGATCCGGTTCGCCGCCGCGTCGTCAATGCGTTCGCCGCCAATCGTTGCCACCGCGACACGCCGCACCGGGCGCAGGTCGCGGGCGGTCGCCAACACGGTCGGCTTCTCGAACGCGGCTAACGAAAGCAGGTTACCCTCGCTTTTCTGCAGGACCGCACGAAGCATTCCGGTGGTGGGGGCAGAAATATAGGCGCGGACGTAGCCGCCCGGCTTGGTTTCGCGCCACGCGAACACGTCCCCGCCCGGTGTCAGCAGTTTGTCCGACACCGGCGCGAACGCCGTCGGAATCGCGGTCGCGACCGCCGACGAGCGATCCAGCAACACTACCTCGTCCGTGGCGGTCAAACGCCCCTGGCGCGATTCGTACTCCCCGACCGGTAAATGGTGTGGCGGGCGTGTCCCGCGCGGCGTCTCGCCGAGGAACGGTTGCGCCGCTTGTTCCGCGCCGTCGCCGATTGGTATCACGGCGAGCGAGCGCACGGTCTCGGTGAGCGGTTTGCGCGGCGATTCCTTCAAATTACGAAATGCTTTAATGGCGCGGCGCAGGTTCGACAGGTCGGGCGCGGAAACGGTAATATCATGCGCGATGCCCCAGTCACGCCCCGTACGAATCACTTCGATCCAGTTTTCCGTGGTTTCGGCGCGGCAATTGAGCGGCACCTGCGCCCACGGCGCGATTCGCTCCCGGTCGATCAGGTAGACACAGGTCACATACCAGCGCGTCTCCTTCGGTAGGGCGTTCCACTCGTTTAGTGTCAACACGCGGCGCTCCTTTACCGGACAGTCGGCAAGGAGTAGGTCGGCAAGTGCGGGAGCGTCGGCTTCCACATTGCTGATCACGTACACCCGTTGATTATTGAAGATCTTCAGTACGTCACCCTCTCGTGCCCGTCCCCCATAAACGGGAGCGGACACGAGAAAAAGCAGTGCCGCGTAAACGGCGCAGAGCGTCAGGGCGCGGAGTCGGATTGGCATAGTCTGCACCTACTGTCTTTCTACTTCAACGGGTCTACCAGAAACACAACCGAGGTTCGCTCTAAAAAGTGGTCGCGGGAATTGGCTGAAAGGATACGCTCGGCATCGCGTCGCGAGATGGTCGGGTTATAGCGGTGCTTGTCCCCTGCCCCCGTCGCACGAACGATCAACGGGTGCGATCCGGCACGTTTCGAGCGAATCGCTTCCGACATGGAGCGCGGATACCCGACGATACCGACGGCAATCGCGTAATCGGCGGAAACGCGCACCGTGCCGTACACTTCGTTCCCGGAATCGTCCATCAGTTTCGGAGCCATTGCGGCTTCGATGCCCATTCCCCGGCAGTCCACGATCACCGAGGTGAATGGTCCGTTGTCTGATTCAGGAGTCAAGCCCGGCTCGCGGGAAAGCGGCGGGAGCGGTCGCGGCGCGGTCGCGGGCGGCAACGCGATAGCCGGTTCACGTGGTCCTTCCCAGTCAGACGACGCGGGTGTTTCCGGCAAGATTTCTGGATATACCGCTTCGGCGACCGAGTTATCGCCGTAGAGTGCCATCTCTACCGTCACCGTGGCGATCCCATCCTTGAACTCCTCGCGAATGACGCGGGCATTTCGCAGGACCGCCTCAAGACGGGTTTCCACGATGTCCGATTCGGTCTGGAAGTTTTTGACGCGGGTTTCGCTGGTCACCTGTACGCTGGAAACCATCATCGCCAGATTCCGCAGGGCGTCTGCTTTCGCCGCACCGAGTGCCATCAGTCGGGATTGCGCGTCGTTCGAGGCGACGCCGGGGGCGGGCGGCGCACCGGAACCGGTCGCCTTGATCACACCGGCGTTGAAGTTGACGCGCGCTTTGCCGTTCGCGCTGGTATCCACGAGCGGATCGGTGTCGCGGCGCACCGTGGTTGTCGTGGTTGTCACCATCGTCGCTGCTTGCGGCGCGTAGGCGAGAAAAAGGGTAAGTGAAAGTAGCGAAACAATCATCGGTGCGAAGCCTCCTATGGGTCTTGCTCGGTTAACGTTTTTCCGGTTGGTTTTGTGACGAAGACCGGTATTTTCTGCGAAATTATCCTCGATATTTTTTGCAGGCGATTTCATCGGATGAAATTGATACGGCACGATGAATTAGTGTCTGGCGTGCTACAATCACCTTCACTATGCGCCTGATTATTCCCCTCCTCGCTACATTACCTCTGGTTCTTGCCATCCCTGCCCGAACCGCGCCCGACGTGCCGTCGCAAGACCCGGCGGTTCGAACCGCCGTCGAGCAGATCGCCCGCCCGCGATTGGAAACAACGGTGCGGGGGCTTGCCGCGTTTCCGACCCGGCACACGCTGTCCGGTGCGAACGGCGTGGACGCCGCCGCGGCGTGGTTGCAAACGGAGTTCGGCAAGATCGCCGCCGAGAGCGGAGGGCGATTACGGGTCGAAAAGCAAACCTGGACCGAGCCTGCCGGGAACCGCATCCCCGCTCCCGCCGAACTGACCAACGTCCTCGCGACGCTTCCCGGAACCGCGTCACCGGAGCGAGTTATCGTGATCAGTGGACACTATGATTCGCGTGTCACGGACGTACTCGACGCGAAATCTGCCGCGCCCGGCGCGAACGATGATGCGTCCGGCGTGGCGGTCGTGCTGGAAGTGGCGCGGGCGATGGCGTCGTCTAAAACCCGCTTCCCGGCAACCGTTATCTTTGCGGCAGTGACGGGGGAAGAGCAGGGTTTGTACGGTTCGGCATATCTGGCGAGATCGCTCAAGGCACAGAACAAAACCGTGATCGCGATGCTCACCAACGACATCGTCGGTAACTCGCGCGGGGAGAACGGCAAAAGGGACGACAAGCATGTGCGCGTTTTCTCGGCGGGCTTCGATCCCGGCGTGGAACCGGCGAACCTTGCCCGCCAACGCGCCGCCGGAACCGATGCCGATTCCCCCGCCCGCACCCTCGCCCGCGCCGTGAAAAGCACGGCGAGCCGCTATGTCAAAGGTTTCGGGGTGGAACTGGTGTACCGCAACGACCGCTACGGGCGCGGCGGGGACCATACGCCGTTCCTGCAAAATGGCTACCCGTTCGCGGTGCGCCTGACCGAGCCGAATGAGGATTGGCGACACCAGCATCAGGACCTGCGGACTGAGGACGGTGTCCAATACGGCGACCTGCCCGAGTTCGTGGATTACGCGTACTTACGTCGCGTCGCGCAGGTGAACGCCGCCATCGTCGCCGAACTGGCGTCCGCCCCACTCTCTCCCGTCAACGTGCGACTGCGAGGCGACCTATCGGCGAAAACCACCCTTTCCTGGGACGCCGTCACGGAACCTGTCGCCGGGTATGAGGTGCTGATCCGCCGGACGACGGCTCCCGACTGGGAGAAGACCGTTCGGTTTCCGGCGACAGAAACGCGAGCTACGCTATCCTTTAGCAAAGACGATTACCTGTTCGCGGTGCGCACGATTGGCAAAAGCGGGGCGCGAAGCCTCCCGACAGTGCCGAGTGCCGGACCTGCCCGCCCATAAACAGGCACAGACTTCTGCTTGCTTACTCGTGTGGAAGTGTGTATAATCCTGACAATCTATATTATTCCGACCGACTATAAAGTGTTTACTGTCAATTTCAGTCGCGTCGTCAAGGATTCTACGCGCTCCACTCTTGCCGTCACTACTTCCGCTCGCCTCGCGATGTGCGGATTTTTCCTGTTTCTACCGTCTCTGGCTGTCGCCCGACAGACTCCGCCCGTTGCACCGGTGCCGCCCCCCTCCTACCCGACGGCGGCACCCCCTATGGCTCCCGGACCGTTCGCGATCCAATCCGCCGACGGCAAGTCACGCCTGAAAGTCGGGGGACTCATCCAATCGTATCTACACGCGTTCCCCGAAAACGGGCGCACGGGGAATAGCGCGTTCAGCCTACGCCGTGTGCGCCCTATTTTAGACGGCGTTCTGTTTGAGTTCGTCGAGTTCCGTCTCATGCCGGAGTTCGGCGAAGGGCGGGCGGTCTTACAGGACGCGTATATCGATCTGCGACTCCGACCGCAACTGCGTCTGCGCACCGGGAAATTCAAGGTCCCGTACAGCCTGGAACGGTTACAAATGGCGGCGGACGTGCCGTTTCTGGAGCGATCCATCGCCGGGAACGTGATCCCGATCCGCGATGTGGGGCTGATGCTGATGACCGATCCCGGCAAAAACGGGCTGGAGTTGGAGTTCGGGATATTCAACGGCGTCATGGATAACGGCGCGGCGGACGGCAACGCGGACAGTGCCCTCGAATTCGCGGCACGCGTGTTCTACCAACCGTTCCGTGCCCAACCCACGTCGCGGCTTCGCGGGCTGGGTGTCGGGATCGCGGCGACGGCCGGTTCGACTTCGGAACCATTAAGCGGGCAGACATTTCGCACAGCAGGGCGGTCCGCATTCTTTCGTTATGCGGACGGCGTGACCGGGGACGGCGAACGGACCCGGATCGCGCCGCAGTTTTTCTACTACGCCGGTCCGCTCGGATTTCTCGGCGAGCATTTCACGACGCGTCAGGAGATCCGCAAAGGGACCGCCGCGACGCGCGCGGTCACGAACGGATTCAACCTGCAGGCGACGTACGTGCTGACGGGTGAGCCGACATCGTTTCGCAACCCCGCCGCGCGTCGCCCCTATGATCCGGCTACCGGTCGCGGGTGCCTACGAATTAGCCGTGCGCTACTCGCGGTTCCGCGGTGATAGTGACACGTTCTCCCTCGGTTTGGCGGACCCCTTGACCTCGGCGGACAAAGCGGATGCGGTGACCATCGGGATCAACGCCTACTTGAACCGCCAGTTAAAAGCGCAGTTGAACTATGAGCGGACCGATTTCGGGCGTTCCGTCCGATTCCCGGCCGGCAATCAATCCGTCGAGAACGCAATCCTGGCCGGGCTCCAACTAAACTTCTGAGACGCTCTGTTTCCTCTCTCCCTTCTTTTCTTCCGCGGAGGACAAAAGAAGGGAGAGAGGAAAACAGTCTTGGGAAGCCGCAATAATCGGACGGAAAGTGAAAAAGAGCCATGCGAGTCGCGACGAGATATACAGGATGGGTTGCGGGAATAATCGTGTTGCTGGGAGCGCGGGGGTGGGCTGTACAGACACCGATCCCGGACACGCCACTCGTACCAGTAGCACAGG
>JACMIS010000696.1 GCA_014381035.1 Armatimonadota bacterium | reverse complement strand
GCAGAGGCAACACCTTTGCACGATGGTCAGATTTTCATTTTTGATCCTCGGAAGATATGTATAGGCTTTTAGTTTTCGCCAATAATGCAATCTTACCAGCGCAATGTTAGGTGCAGGTTAAGAGAATGTTAAATTAACGTCGCTTCGGGGGAGCACCGAGGCGTTACCGCGATGCCTCCCAGGTCGCCCAGTTCCCATGGGTGTCGTTCACCACGCCATTCTCGAACACTAACAATCGCGTTGCGACTTTGTCGAGGAAAAAGCGGTCGTGGCTGACCATCAGCACCGCGCCGGGGAAGTGCGCGAGGGCGCGCTCCATGACCTGGATGCTGGGAACGTCCAGATGGTTCGTCGGTTCGTCCAAGACGATCACCGGGGCACCCGACAGCAGACATTGCGCCAACGCGAGCCGTGCCCGTTGCCCGCCCGATAGCGTCCCGACGCGCTGTTTCTGATCCATCTCGGAGAAGCGGAGCATTTCCAGGAAGCGTTTCACCTGCTTCTGCGGCGCGTGGAACGCCAGCCCGGAAATATTCGCCGCGTGTGTCACCGTGTCTTTCGGGTCCAGCGCGTCTAAAATCCCGTTGAACGAAACGTGTTTGATACCACCTTCCCACAACACTTTGCCGGAGTCGGGCGACTCCTCCCCGGTCAGGACGCGGAGCAACGTCGACTTCCCCGAACCGTTCGCGCCGACGATGGCGAGGCGGTCACGCCCGTGCAGTTCAAACGACACGCCGCGAAACAGCGTCCGCCCGCTGTACGATTTGGAAACGTTTTCGACGCGGAGCAGGTTTTCGCGCACATGCAAGCCCGCGTAAATGTCGGAAAGGACGACATCCACCGGCTTCGGCTCGGCGCGTTTCTTGACATCGGCTAACTTGCGCTTCAATGCGCCGCTCGGGTCTTTCGCCGCCTCCTTGCGGTCGTCCAACGCTTCGGATTCGTAGGCGAGTAGTTCTTCCTCGTGCTCGAACTGTTTCGCGAGCGTCTTGAACCGGAACTGCTTTTCGCGGACGTACGCCGAATAGTCGCCCGCGTATTCGTGCAGATGGTAGTTTTCGACTTCGACGATGCGCGAAACGACCCGGTCCAGAAACGCCCGGTCGTGCGACACTACGATGAACGCCCCGCGCAGATTCCGGAGCCATTCCTCCAGCCACCGGACGCCCGCGACATCCAGGAAGTTCGTCGGCTCGTCGAGCAGAAGCACATCCGGGTTTTCGAGCAGGATCCGGGCGAGCGCGGCGCGGTTGCGCCACCCGCCGGAAAGACTGCTCAGGGGAAGGTATCGGTGTGTTTCGTCGAAGCCGAGTTTGCCCAGAACCGTCTCGATCTGGGTCGGGTATTCCCAGCCACCTTCTTGCTCCATCGTTTCCAGAAGGTCCGCTTGCCGCGCCAGCCCCGCCTCCATCGCGGACTCGCTCACCGCCGGGTCCGATAAAGTCACACTCAACGTTTCTAGTTCGGCTTCCACGAGGCGGATCGGCGCGAACACGCTCTCGCAAACTTCTTGTACGGAAAGATCGTCGCCCAGCTCGGAAAACTGCGAAAAGTAGCCGACACGAACGTCCGGCGCGACCTCGACCGTGCCCTCATCCGGCGCGAGCGGTTCGTCACCCCCGAGTCCGACCTCGGCGAGGATCAATTTGAGTAGCGTCGTCTTCCCGCCGCCATTGCGCCCGATAAACCCGACGCGATCTCCCTTGAGCAATTTGAAAAACACCTCGCGCAGGATCAAACGGTCGTCGAACCGCACCGTGACATTGTGGACCCGGACAAGACTCATATGCGGGCACCATACGAGTAATGTGGCGCGGGGGAAGCGAGTGGAGTGTTTGGATAGCTCTGCATAAGGAATGAAAGGTTTAGTTCGGTCAAAGAGAGACCGTTTCCTGCTCTGGCTCCCACTCCCCGTACGGGGAGTGGGAGCAGATAGTGGGGTTACCTTAGACCGCGAAACGGCGGTAGCGGGCTTCGACGATCATAAAGACGCCATACGCAACCAGACCGGCGGCGACAATGCCTAGCACCCAGGGACCATACGGTTGTTGCGCCAGAAGGTCCAACGCGCTCCCCAACCCTTTCGCCCGTCTCGGGTCGGCGTTCATCGCGGCATTGATCACGAAGCCGCCCATGATCGCGAAAACGATCCCACGGGCGATATAGCCGGCACGCCCGATGCTGACGACCGACTTTTGTTGCGCTGGCGGAATCTCGCCCAGTTCAAGGTCCTTTTTGAAATCACCTTTGTAGCCTTTTACCATTTGTCGCAAGCCTGACCCGATGACTATCGCACCGGCAAGCCCGGTAAGCAATTGTCCGAACGGCGCGGCGAGAAGCCGGGCGGTCCAGTCCTGCGTCCCGCTGTTGCCGCCGTCGCCGCTCGCCGTGCCGCCGATGATCTGAAACGCTGTAAACGAAAGAACGGCATACACGATCCCGCTGATGACATAGCCGAGCCGCGTCGCGATCCCCTTCGCATCACTACCCTCGTTTTCGGCGTCAATCGCCGCCGCAACAAACCGCCAGAGGGCGTACCCGGCGAGCCCGACGCCGACCACGCCCAATAGCACCCGACCGAACGGCTGCTCTACGATGGTCGCCAGCGCACCCTCGCTATTGGTCGTTTTACCACCGGAACTGAACGCGGCTTGCAATGCCAGCATGCCGATAATCATATAAATCACGCCTTTGGCGGCGTATCCCATACGGGCTAATTTCTCGACCCACGGTCCGGCTTGCCGGACCGCCGGTTCGACTGTATCTTTGATTGCGTCACGAGACGGCGTAGCATTCACCATGATATTCGATCTCCTTGAAACCGGGAGGAAGTAAGGTTCCTTCCTGTCTGCTTGTACCCAAAACAAAGCGAATGTTCTCAAAAAAACACAGATGGGTTACGGGTGTGCGTTGTCGAATATCGGGAGATTCCTGACTTCGGGCGGTAGTTCGGGCGACGAAACAGTATTGGCGGCAATATCATGGCGATGAAGAAGTTTTCGACACCGGAAGGCGAGCTGACCGTTCGTCCGCAACACAGTTCCCTCCCCCGCATTGTCGGGGCGGTGTTGTGGTGCCTTTGCTTGCAATACTTTGTCGTCGAGCAGATCGTTCGCAACGGTTGGACGACGCCGTACAGTTGGGCGGATAACTACATCAGCGATCTCGGCGCGGTCGAATGCGCGAACCGCTCGCCAGACTCCACGCGATATATCTGCTCCCCGCTGCACGCCGCGATGAACGCCTCGTTTATCGTGCAAGGATTACTCATCGCCGGAGGTGCGGCACTCAACCGCGCGGCGTTCCCGGCGCGGCTCCTATCCACCGTCGCACTTGCTCTGCTTGCTATCGCCAGTGCAGGCGTGATCGCGGTGGGGTTCGCGCCGGTGGATGTTCATGTAGTCACCCATTATGTCGGCGCAGGCGTTCACTTTATCGGGGGCAATCTCGGGATGATCCTGCTCGGTACGGCGATCCTGCAAAAACCAACGCAAAGCCGAGTCCTGCCGCGCCTGTTGGGTACCCTCTCCCTACTCGCCGGGAGTATCGGTATCATGGCTCTCGGGCTGCTGGTAAGCGGTCAATATCTGGGTTGGGGAGCAGGTGGCATAGAACGCGTGGTCGCCTACCCCCTGCCCGTATTACTCGCTGGCACAGGCTTTTTCCTGTTAGCAAAGCGACCAAGACTCGATGATTGATTTTCTCTTTTTCGTTTGTCCTTCGCGGACGGCGCCAACGCATCGTTGGCGCCGTCCGCGAAGGACAAACGAAAAAGACCAGGAAAGAGCGATATATTTGTTTAGCCATGACGGATGATAATTTTCACATCGTACTTGTTGAACCGGAAAAAAGCCT
This sequence comes from Armatimonadota bacterium, assembly GCA_014381035.1. Next base: position 4,252 of record JACMIS010000696.1, on the reverse strand, counting down.
CAATGTTGGGGCGGTCGCCCGTGCCATGATGAACCTCGGGTTTCGCCACCTGCATTTAGTCGCCCCCCGCGAGTACGACCGCAGAACAGCGGAGGTGACCGCGTGCTGGGCCACACCGCTGCTGGATGCTCTGATCATCCACGAAACGTTCGAGGCGGCGGTCGCGGACATAGCAGAAGTCGTCGGGCTGTCCGGTCGCGACGGAATCAGTCCGGCGTTACTCGCAACACTCCCCGATTGGACCGGCGACCTACCGAACCGTGTCGCGCGTAAAACCGCGCTCGTATTCGGACCGGAGGATAACGGTCTGCGACAGGAGCATCTGAACCAGTGTCGGCGCGTTATCCGGATTCCGTCCGCCGCCGAAAACCCGTCGTTCAACCTGGCGCAATCGGTGCTCCTCGTATTATACGAAATCACCAGAGCACTCCCGGACGACGCCATGCTCACCGTGCCGCGTGCTCCTGGAGGGTCGCCGACATGGAACGATTACTTCCAACTCGACCGGCTTTTAGACACCGCGATGACGGAAAGTGGCTTTGTGCGCGAAGGCTCGCCCGCGCACGTGCCCGGGGTTGTGAAGAACCTGTTTCGCCGCATGGAAATGACGCCGCAAGAGATGGGGATTTTGATGGGTTTGTTCGGAAAAGTGAACACGAACCTGCGGCACGGTGAGAGAAGGAATCCCCGCGACGAAACCGGAAACATCGTGCAGGACGGAAAAAACTCATGAACGAACAAGAGCAATTTCTTTTTGACCTGCAAGGCTACCTCGTCGTCGAGGACGCTTTTTCTTCCGAGCAGGTCGCGACACTGAACCGACGCATTGATGAAACGCTCGCGGGCGAGCCCGACCCGGACGTGCGGACAAAGCGTTTCGGTCCGGCGGCGTGGGGGCAGGACTACTTCCAAACGCTGGACAATCCGCGCATCGCGCCCCATTTGACGCAGATGATCGGCGAGGATTATCGGCTTGATCACGCCTACGTGGATGTGATTCGCGCCGGTCTGGGTCCGATTGGCGCGACGTTGCACGGCGGCGCGACGCCGTTCGATCCGTCACAGTATTATGTGTTTCGGAACGGGCAGATGTACAACGGCTTAATGGTCGCCGCGTTCAACCTCAAAGACGTGAATCCCGGCGACGGCGGGTTCGGCTGTATCCCTGGCAGTCATAAAAGCAATTACCGGGCACCAAAAGAATGGCTCGATCTGGAAAATCCCGCGCCCTGTGTCCGTGCCGTCCCCGGAAAGGCGGGGAGCGCGATACTGTTCACGGAAGCGTTGACGCATGGGACGATGCCGTGGCGCGGCGCGGACGAACGCAGGACATTGTTTTTGAAATACTGCCCGCGCCACATGGCATGGTCGCGCCACTACATCACGGGCGAGAACGTCGGCGGACCAGGGTTGACCGAGGCACAGGGGCGGGTTCTTCGGACGCCGGGGATGTATCCGCGTTAGAAACGGCGGCGGACACAAGCCGGTCCATGACCCGGCGACGTTCGCCCTCGGTCATCCGTCGCCAGTTCCCGATTTCGCTGAGCGTCCTGCCACAACCGGTGCATAGTGTGCCCGCGTCGTTAAGTCGGCATATTTTGACGCAGGGTGTGAGTGTGTCATTCATAGTGTTGTCAAAACCGCCCGGGCCGGGGAAGCATCCGCACCGACCAGGCGTAGCGGCAGGGCGATCAGTGTATACACTCCGGGCGGAACGTCGCGCAGATCGGCGGACTCCAGAATCGTGATGCCGCGGGCGGCGAGGGCATGATGGATCGGGAGCGTCTTGCTGTCTATCGCATCCACCGACGGCACGTCCACGCCGAACAGCCGCACACCGTTCGCGCCGAGAAATGCCGGAACATCGTCCGCGAGGATCGGCACGGCATCGGGAAATCGCGTGTGATCGGTCCAGACGCCGGTTCGGACAAGCACACGCGGCGTTCGGGCAAAATCCACGCCCGCGAAAACGTCGCGCCCGATTTCGGTTCGCCCCATAGCATCCACTACCGCGACAGGACCGACAAACACAGACGGGTCGAGTGTGTCTACCCCCGCGCCGGTCGGGTCGAAATGGAACGGCGCGTCTACATGCGTTCCGGTGTGCGCACTCATCGTCACCGCGCCGACATTCACCGACGCGCCCGTGCTCATATCCCAGCCCAGTGCAAACCGATACGGCGTGTCGCCGGGCCAGACAGCCAGCCCGTTCTGCACCGGAATGGTAATATCGTAGAATTTTGTCATTGTGTTGTTCTGGTCGGGCTATCAGGAGTCCGACTAAGTCACCAGTCCCGCCGCACCCTCCTCATTCGCCTCATACGTCCGCGCTTCCAAAATCACTTCCAGTCGCCGGACCGCTTCCACGCAATCCGCGAACGACGTATAGAGCGGCACAGGGGCGAGCCGCACGATGTCGGGCGGGCGGAAGTCGGGGACCACCCCGGCACGGCGTAGCGCACGGCTGATCCGCGCCGCCTCCGGGTGAATCAGCGCAAGATGCCCGCCGCGCCGTTCCGGTTCGGGCGGGGTCGCTACGCCGACGCCGAGCGGGACGAGTTCGGCTTCCGTCAGTTCGCGCAGGAACGCGGTCAGTGCTAGCGATTTGGCGCGGAGTCGATCCATGCCCGCCTCGTGATGGATGCGGAGCGTTCCCTCGAGCGGCGCGAGGCTGAGCAGGTGCGGCGTCCCGATCTGCATCGCGCCTGCGTCGTCCGCCGGGATCAGCGTATGCTCCATCGCGAACTGCTTGTCCTTGCGCGACCCGAACCAGCCCGCCAGTCCCGGCGACTTGCCGAAATGACGCCGGTTCAGATACAGCCCGCCGACGCTCCCCGGTCCGGCGTTCAGATATTTGTAGTGGCACCAGAACGCGAAGTCCACGCCCCACTCGCTTAATGCGTGTGGGACGGCACCGATAGAGTGCGAACAATCCCACCCGATCAAAATATCGCGATCCCGTGCCGCCTGGGTGATGCGCTTCATGTCCAATAACTGACCGCTGGTATACACTACCGATGGCAACACCGCCATTTGCACGTTGCCTTCGGTCATAGCGGCGATGATATCGTCTTCCTCTAAAGTGCGTCCGTCCCGACTCGGCACCCGTACCAGATGCTCCCCTGGATTCAACCCGCGCAACCGCAGATGACTCTGCAGAGCGAAAATATCCGACGGGAAATTGAGTTCGTCGGCGAGAATCCGGCTTTTGACCGCCGCAGGATCATAGAATGTCGCGAGCAGTTGGTGCAAGTTCACCGTCGTCGAACCGGTGACGATCACTTCGCCGGCGTCGGCACCGATCAACGGCGCGACGGAATTTGCCAGCGTTTCCGAGAACGAAAACCACGGCGGATCGGCTGCCGTCCAGCCCTCGATACCGAGCGTTTTCCATTCGTCCAGAACGCGCAGCACCGACGATTCGGCGTCGCGCGAAAGCAGACCGAGAGAGTTGCCATCCAGATATATCTCGCCCGCGCGTCGGTAGAACCGCTCGCGGAACGACCGCAAGGGGTCGGCTGCGTCTAACGCCTGTGCGACATTCTCCCAACGTTCTGGAATCATAGGCGTATTATAGCGTACCGGGGGCATTATCAAGGTTCCACGACATAGCACCCGCAGGCAAAGGTACGGAAATCGGTAGTTGGACGACTTGATGTTGTTCCGCTTCTTTGGCGTAGCCGTCGCCAACGATTTTTCACGATCCCGCTACTACTGGTATGAGACGTTCTATCGTGACAGAGCCACCCGAGATAAACACCGAACCCGACTCAACCGCGCCCGATGGCATCGCCACAAGGGCGGCGCGAGAAGGCGCGGAACCGTTCCGTGTGTTGCACCAGCGGTATGCCGACCGGGTGATGGGATACGCACTGAGGCTCACGGGCGGACGCCGCGCGGACGCCGAAGATCTGGTACAGGATACTTTCATAGCCGCCTATCGGAGTCAGGCGGGATTTCGGGGTAAGTCGGGCTTTCTCGCCTGGCTCCTCGGGATCGCGACCCGCCGCTGGCGCGACACCACCCGCCGCGCCTTGGCACCGCCCGAAAACGCGGACGAAAACGCGGACGAACTGCCGGATGACCGCCGCCCGTTCGAGGAGCGTGTCGCCGACGCCGCCGTGGTGACAGCGGCACTGGCGCAACTACCGGAGCGAGAACGGGTCGCGCTCCTGCTGATCGTTTCCCAACAGTTGACCTACGCGGAGGCGGCTCGCGCTACCGGCGAGCCGGAGGGGACCGTCAAGTGGCG
>JACMIS010000695.1 GCA_014381035.1 Armatimonadota bacterium | reverse complement strand
CGGATGTTCTTTGGAAATGTCGTTCAGGTTGTTGGCTACGGAGCGCCGCACCGTCTCGGCGGGGTCGTTTTTCAGGTTTTCCAAAACGGGAAGGATAGGGGAGGGGTCTTTTTTCAGGGCCGGCACACCCATGCCCCAGGGCAGGCGCGGGCGGAAGCCTTCGCTCGACAACCGCCCGCCCATCGGGGTTTGTGTCGCATCTAAAACCGTGAGCAGCGACTTACTCTTCGAACCGTCCGCGAGACCGGACGTTAGTTCCAGGTTGCGCCGCGCCGCGGCATCCAGCACCATCGCGTCGCCGGTCGAATAGGTCGCCATCGTGCGGATATGTCCCACCGCGCCCAGGTGTGTCTGCTTCAGGTAAACGAGCAGTGCGGATGCCGCGTCCAGGCCCGCCGAGTACTCGTCACATCCGAACCCGCGTAAGGTCGTGGTTCCGAAGTGATCCAGCAGTGCTGTTCGCGAGTCGCGGGGCAGTTCGCGTTTCGCCATCCGGGTGATCGTCGCAGGACAGTAGGCGCGAATCGCATTCGCCAACTCATCCATTCCCTCCGGCACAAGACACTCGGACGGGCAAAGGCGCCCGATCTCTTCGACGATTTTGTCCATTCCGGAACCGGACGGTATCTCCGTGACCAGGAATTCCCCCGTAGAAACGTCGGCGACCGAGACGCCGGACACCGGCTCGCCCCAAACCGCCGCGACACAGTAGTTGTTGGTTTTAGCGTCCAATAGCGAATCTTCGACCAGCGTACCGGGCGTGACGACACGAGTGACGCGCCGCTTGACCAAACCCTTCGCCTGTTTCGGGTCCTCCACCTGATCGCAAACCGCGACTTTGTAGCCCCGCTTGACCAGACGCGCCAGAAATCGATCCATCGCATGATGCGGCACGCCCGCCATTGGATACTTTTCGGAAGCACCCTGCACCTCGCGCCCCGTGAGAGTGATATTCAGAACTCCGGCAATCGTTTCCGCGTCGTCCCCATAGGCTTCGTAGAAGTCTCCGACGCGCATCAACAGAATAACATCGGGTCTCTCGGCTTTGAGTTCGACGTATTGCCGGAGCATCGGGGTAAGTTTCTCGATGGGGATAACGGGGGTAGGCATGACGGGTTATTGTACGGCAAACATTGTGTTTGCGGTATATAAAGCGCGAAAGATAACGCCGGAAATACCCGCACTCACCGGAACCGGATTTCTGCCGCCGGGAACACGCAACGCAACGCAACGGGAAAGGCTGAGTAAAACGTAGCCGCGCATCGCAACAAAAAAGCGGGAGCAACGTTGCTCCCGCTTTTTTGTTCTGTGTTACATCCGCCGCTTGCGGCGAGCCGGGGCGACCGGGAGAACAGGACCTCTTGCAGGACCGGGAGGACTGAGAACGTCGGCTTGTGCCGGGCGGTCTGCCTGGGATGCGGGCGATGGGGTCGGCGTCAACGGGGGAGCGGTAAATACTCTCGCGCCTGTGTCCGTCGCCGCGGCGGGTTTGATCGGCGCGGGCTTGTCAGGGACAGGTTTCTGCGCGGTGGAGCGTTCCGGTGTCACCGACGCTTTGCCGCCCTTTTTGCCGAAAATTCGCTCCCAGTCTACGACCAGCTGTGCCGCGTTGAATATGCTTGAATAGGTCCCAGACACGATGCCGATCAACAGCGCGGCGTTTAACGGGCGGATCACAGCGCCACCGAGAATGAGCAGAGCGGTCAGCGTGATGATCACCGTCATGCTCGTGTTGATCGAACGGGCGAACGTTTCGTTGATGCTTTCGTTCACGAGTTCGCCGAACTCGACCCGCCCGCCTCGCAGTCTCAAATTCTCCCGGATACGGTCGAAGATGATGATCGTGTCATGGACCGAGAAACCGATCACCGTCAGCGCGGCGGTTACGAATAGCGAGTCCACCTTCCAGTTCAGGAAGTAGCCGAGGATGGCGAACACACCGGCGAGCACCAGCACGTCGTGGAGCATCGCGATAACCGCCGCGATGCCGAATTTCACGCCGTTCTGGAACCCGCCGACCGCAAACCGGAACGTCAGGTAGGTGATAATGAACAGCGACGACAGCCCGATGGAGTACAGCGCGTTCGTGGTCAACTCTTTCGAGATCG
>JACMIS010000694.1 GCA_014381035.1 Armatimonadota bacterium | reverse complement strand
TCATGAAATCCCGCGATCTCGTCAACTGGGAGATGGCCAGTTACGCGTACGAAACCCTGGGCGACACGGACAAACTCAACCTCAAGGACGGCAAGAACGCTTACGGGCAGGGATCATGGGCGAGCAGTCTGCGCTATCATAACGGCACCTTCTACGCCTCGACGTTCTCCTCGACCACCGGTAAGACATATATCTTTACTACCAAAGACCCCAACCGGACTCCGTGGAAAGAAACCTCGTTCGCGCCATCGTTCCACGACCATTCCCTGTTCTTTGACGATGATGAGCGTGTCTACCTGATCCATGGCGGCGGAAACCTGAGATTGACCGAGTTGAAATCGGACCTGACCGGTGTCAAACCCGGTGGGATCGACCAGGTGATCGTTCCCAATGCCACTGCGGTGGCGGGAAACAGTGCCGGTCTGCCGGCGGAAGGCTCGCAGATGCGCAAGATCAACGGCAAATATTACCTTTGCAATATCGCCTGGCCGAGGAACGATATGCGCACCGCGATCATCCACCGGGCGGACAAGATCACCGGACCTTACGAGGGGCGCATCCTGCTCCATGACCAGGGAGTCGCGCAGGGAGGGCTAATCGACACGCCGAAGGGCGACTGGTTCGCGTATCTGTTTCAGGATCATGGTGCCGTCGGTCGCATCCCCTTTCTCGTTCCCGTGAAGTGGGTAGACGGTTGGCCAGTCGCCGGGGTAGATGGCAAGATTCCCGAGTCGCTCGATCTCCCGGCGGGAAAGGTCGGGGTCAAGGGTATCGTCGCTTCCGACGAATTTCTCCGCAAGCCCGGCGACCGTCCCCTGTCCCTGGCATGGCAATGGAACCACAATCCTGACAATCCCCACTGGTCGCTCGCCGCGAAGCCGGGGAAACTGCGGCTCACCACGGGTCGGGTAGACACAGAGTTCACTCAGGCGCGGAACACACTCACCCAGCGCACCTTCGGCCCCGAGAGTTCGGCGACGACCGCCATCGACGTGACCGGGATGCAGGACGGAGATTATGCCGGACTCGTGGCGTTGCAGAAGAAGTATGGCTTCGTCGGTGTCAACAGTAAGGGAACCGCGTTGTCTATTGTCATGGTTTCTGCCCCGTCGAACACCCCGGAAGAAGTCGCCCGTATCCCTTTGACACAGAACGAACTCTTTTTGAAAATCGACTGCGATTTCAAGGGGCGCACGGACCATGCCTATTTTTATTACAGCCTCAATGGCAAGGAGTGGAACCCTGTCGGCAAGCCACTGAAGATGGTATATGACCTGCCGCACTTCATGGGCTACCGCTTCGGCTTGTTCAACTATGCCACCAAAACGGCGGGGGGGCATGTGGACTTCGACTACTTCCGCCTGAGCGATACGATCACTGCCGTACCTTGAGAGCGTAACCCGCAAGGCGTCAATATCGCCAGAGTCATCATTGGTTGATGGATAGGAATCAAGAAGATTATGAAAAGAAACAGCATTTACAAGCGGAGACGGTTCGTACTCGCTACATTAGGGACAGCCTGCCTTGCTCTGTCGGGCATCCTGCCCGGTGTTTGGGCGTCAGAAGCCAACGACGATAGGTCAGAGGACGTGAACAAAGAGAACCCGAATACGAAGACGTCGGCACCTGCGCCGTCTGGCTCCGTTGCCGCCAAGCCGGAGGCGAAAGCACCCTGGGACACGACCCCGTTGAAAGAGGCATTTAAAGGGAAGTTCCTGATCGGTGGTGTGCTGGATTTCTCGGCACTCCAGGGAAAAGATCCGATCAGTGTCGGTATCGCGACGACACACTTCAGCGCATTTACTCCGGCGAACAGTCTGAAGCCGGAGCCCGTACAACCGAAAGAAGGGGAGTTTCGCTTTGCGGACGGCGATCGGATGGTCGAACTCGCCCAGAAATGCGGAGCGACGCCCGTTGGACACACCCTCGTCTGGCACGGTCAGACGCCGCGTTGGTTCTTTCAAGGTCCGGACGGCGCACCGGCAACCCGCGAACTGGCACTGGAACGGATGCGCAAGCACATCTCCACGGTGGTCGGTCGTTATAAAGGAAAAATCAAGCAGTGGGATGTGGTCAACGAGGCGATCAATGACGGACCCGGTACGCTGCGGCAGACGCCGTGGCTAAAGGCAATCGGCGATGATTATATCGCGGAGGCGTTCCGCGCCGCGCACGCTGCCGATCCAGACGCGATCCTCATCTATAACGACTACAATATCGAACTTCCCTACAAACGCCCCAAGGCGGTAGAGTTGCTCAAATCGTTACTGGAGAAGAAAGTGCCTATTCATGCCGTTGGCATCCAGTGCCATTGGCGCATCGAAAACCCACCGTTCGCCGATGTCGAGGCAGCGATCAAAGAGTTTTCCGCTCTGGGTTTGAAGGTGATGATCACCGAGATGGACATCGGTGTTTTGCCGACGAAGTATCAGGGGGCGGACATTTCGACCCGTGAAGCGATGACACCGGAGCAAGCGGCGGTGGTGAACCCGTATACCAAGGGGTTACCGGATGATGTTGCACAGAAGCAGGCAGAGCGTTACCGGGAAGCGTTCGAAATTTTCTTGCGCCATAAGGATGTCATAGGACGTGTCTCGCTCTGGGGAACGAACGACGGGGACTCGTGGCTCAACGATTTCCCGATTCGCGGACGTACCGACTATGCCCTGTTACTGGACCGTCAGGGGAAGCCGAAACCCGCATTTTTCGCGGTGCAGAAGGCGGCACAAACCGGGCAAGGGAAGTAGACTGATGCGCTACGGTTGGCAATTCGCTGTGAGCATCGGTCTGATCGGGTTCGCCCCCATGACGGGGCATGCCCGACAGGCACCCTCCACGGCAATCACGGTCCCGGATTATTCGTCCCGCATCCTGACCCCGCCTGCCCCGGACAAGCCGCGCATCAACGGGCCGAGCGTCTACGGTCAGCGACCGGGTAGTCCGTTTCTGTATGCCGTACCGGTGACTGGCATCCGCCCGATGACGTTCGCCGCGAAGGGACTGCCGGAAGGGCTGATGCTGGACACCAGCACCGGTATTATCAGCGGCGTCGCCACGAAAGCCGGGGAGTACAACGTCCGGGTGACGGCACGCAACGAGCGCGGCAAACAGGATCGTACGATTCGGATCGTGATCGGGGAAAAGATCGCCCTGACGCCGCCGCTGGGTTGGAACAGTTGGAACTCCTGGGCAGGTGCCATCGACCAGGAAAAGGTGCGACGAGCCGCGAAAATCCTCGTCTCGTCGGGGCTGGTTCATCACGGATGGAGTTATGTCAATATTGACGATACCTGGCAGGGGCGGCGTACCGCCCCGGATCATGCCCTACTGGCGAACGAGAAGTTTCCCGATATGAAGGGACTTTGCGACGAGCTACACGGGATGGGACTGAAAGCAGGCATCTACTCCACTCCCTGGATCGCCTCATACGAACGGTATCCGGGGGGGAGCAGCGACAACCCGGAAGGGACCTGGACAAAGGAACTGGCCGACAATAAGAATCATCGGATCGGTTCCTACCACTTTGCCACGGTGGATACCCGGCAATGGGCATCGTGGGGATTCGATTACCTGAAGTACGACTGGTTCCCGAACGATGTGGCGAGCACCACGGAAATTCAGCAGGCACTCCGGAACAGTGGACGCGATATGATCCTCAGCCTGTCTAACTCCGCACCGTTCGACCGCGCTTCCGACTGGGCACGCCTGTCGAACGCCTGGCGGACAACGGGGGATATCGTCGATAGCTGGGGAGAGTCACGAAGTGACTGGCAACAGGGCATGGGAAAGATCGCCTTTTCGCAGGACCGCTGGGCACCGTTCACTGGTCCGGGGCATTGGAACGACCCCGATATGCTGGTAGTAGGGGTGGTAAGTCTGGCACAGCCGATGCATTACACGCATCTGACGCCCGATGAGCAGTACACCCATATCTCGATGTGGAGCCTGCTCTCCGCCCCGATGCTGATCGGTTGTGACCTGGGGAAGCTGGACCCGTTTACCCTGAGCCTGTTGACCAACGATGAGGTGCTGGCAGTGGATCAGGATGCTCTGGGTAAGGGGGCGTTCAAAGTTTCGGGTCCCGCCTTTGTGCCTCCAAAATATGGGACGCCCCCGGCAGATAACCCTGGGGGCAATGAATTGGTCTATGCCAAGGAACTGGAAGACGGTACCTACGCGGTCGGTCTTTTCAATGTCGGTCCGACTGAGAGGAACATCACCGTCAAATTTGCCGACCTGAAGAAGGGTGCCCGTCAGCCCGTGCGCGACCTGTGGCGACAGAAGGATATGGGCAATTTTCGGGACAGCTACAGTGTCGCAGTTCCTTCGCATGGGGTTGTGTTGGTAAAGATCGGCTCCCCACGCCGATGATGAAGGCGTGGGCAACAGGACCATTCCGCAACGGATATTTCAATCGAAGAGGGTTTTTAATGTTACAGAAAAAAATGAAAACGATAACGGTCGGTCTGGCGATGCTTTGCGGGCTGACAACGACCGCAACGTCCCTATGGGCGGCAGACGCGACGCTGACCATCGATGTGAGCAAGCCGGTTGGCAAAGTCAATCCGCTCCACTACGGGTTGATGACCGAGGAGATCAACCATTCCTATGATGGCGGTCTGTACGCCGAACTCATCCAGAATCGTGCGTTTCAGGACGACGGCAAGAACCCGCGCCACTGGTCCGCCGTGCAAGGCGACGGGGCGCAAGCCACAATCACCCTCGATAAAGAGAGCCCCCGTAGCGCGTCGTTCCCTAACAGCCTCCGCCTCGATGCTACCACCGCGTCTGCGGCACATCCCGCCGGCGTCGCCAACGATGGCTACTGGGGCATCCCTGTCAAACCCAACACCCGCTATACCGCCACTGTCTATGCCCGCGCCGCTCCCGGCTTCTCCGGACCGGTAACCGTCGCCATCCGAAGCGAGGACGGGGCGACTACCTATGCCAACGCGAAGATAGCACACCTGACTAACCAGTGGCAGTCCTACACGGTGACGCTCACTACCGGGAAGGTGACTCCAACCGCTAAGACACGCTTTGCCCTTACCGTTGATCGCCCCGGCACGATCTGGCTCAGTTATGTCTCGTTGTTCCCGCCTACCTACAAGAACCGCCCGAACGGTCTGCGGCAAGACTTGATGCAGATGCTCGTGGACATGAAGCCCGGCTTCCTGCGCTTTCCCGGCGGCAACTACCTTGAAGGCAGCACGATCCCGGAGCGGTTCGACTGGAAAAAGACGCTGGGATCGCCCGCCGACCGCCCCGGCCACCAGGCACCATGGGGGTATCGCTCGACCGACGGCATGGGTCTGCTGGAGTTCCTTTACTGGTGTGAGGATATGGGTGCGGAACCGATTCTCGGGGTCTACGCCGGTTATTCTCTCGGGGGAGACTATATCAAGCCCGGCCCTGATCTGACCCCTTATGTTCAAGACGCGCTGGATGAGATCGAGTATTTGATCGGGGACAAGAACACGAAATGGGGAGCCGTGCGTATTCGCGAAGGACACCCCAAGCCGTTCCCGCTGCAATATGTGGAGATCGGGAACGAAGATTTCTTCGACAAATCGGGCAGCTATGACGGTCGCTTCGCCCAGTTCTACGATGCGATCAAGGCGAAGTATCCCCGGCTAAAGATCATTTCCAGCGTCGGCAAGGAACAGCCCGCAGAAAAGCGCGTCCAAAGTCGCAAGCCGGACGTGCTTGACGAGCATTATTACCGCTCCGCCGACCAGTTCCTGAAAATGTCGTCGAACCACTATGAACGCTATGAGCGTCAGGGTAGCCCGGAGATATTCGTTGGGGAATGGGCGGCGTATGAGGAGATCGTTCCCTGGGACCGGAAGTCCGCCGCTTTACCCCCGACGCCGAGCATGAAGGCGGCACTGGGATATGACGGCGATGGAACGCAATGCCGATCTGGTGACGATGCAGTGTTATGCGCCACTGCTGGTCAACGTGAACCCCGGCGGGCGGCAGTGGCGGCCGAACATGATCGGCTACGATGCTCTGAACGTTTTCGCCGCGCCGAGCTACTACGCATTTCAGATGTTCAGCCGCAACCACGGCGACGAGGTTTTGAAAGCGACTTTAGGCGATGCACCGACGCTCCACAGTTCGGTGACGCGCGATAGCAAGTCCGGGAAGATCATGGTCAAGTTCGTAAACCCCGAGGCGACACCACAACCGGTACGCATCGCCATTCCGAATGCTACCTCTCTCGCGTCTACCGGGACGGCGACCACGCTATCCGCCCTTCCGAGCGACACGAACGCCATCGACGTCCCGAAAAAAGTGGTGCCGGTTACCACGAAAGTTTCGAATATCAAGCAGGAGTTTACTTACATCCTGCCCGCTTACTCGATAACTGTTCTACAATTCGGCGGGCAAGCCGGCAACCTGGTTCGCGGAAAATAGCCTTATCGGACATGTGCGGGGAAAACCGGGTCGGGATGTTCGTACCCTGACCCGGCATGCATGAACAGGAGAGCCAACTACGATATTCCCGGGGCAAGTCGCGCATTGTTTACGAGGTTACGATGCGCCGACAAAGAAACGCTGACTGATTTCGAGCGGGCAACGCGTTTTTTGTTTTAAAATAGGATGTCATCCCCCCGATCTTGCGTGAAGTCCGAATCACTCGCGGGATCACGAGCCACTATTAAGCGAGTCGGGGGACCGCGTTTTTGTATCTCTCGATCCGCCATAGGTGACCGCAACCCAATCCCGTTCCAAGTCGTATGGTCAGCGTCTGCAATACGGGATGAATCGCTACAAACCGGCTGGGGCAGCAACGGGCGCGGAACTGATAATCAGAAACTATGAACCCGTCGCGTTGAAAGCCGGTGCCGTAGAGCAGTTTGCACAGGCACTGGAGAGCCGTGCGGCGCACCGCACAGACGAGTAACTATCGCGTTTCCACCAGGAACTAAACTGGCGATGGGTTGCGGTCGAAGCCGTCCTGGTGCCAGTAGGGGTATGCTTTCGTGGTGGCACTCGCAGCATCGAGCCGGGCGATCTGTTCGGTGGTCAGGCTCCAACCGATGGCTCCCAGATTTTGACGCAGTTGCTCCTCGTTGCGAGCCCCGATGACCAACGTAGCGACGCTCGGGCGGGACAGGAGCCAGTTGAGCGCGATCTGTGGCACCGTTTTGCCGGTTTCCTCGGCGATGGCATCCAACGCATCTACGACACGGTATAGGTATTCGTCGTCCACGGGCGGACCGCTGTCTACGACACTCTGCGATTGCAGGCGGCTTCCTTCGGGTATGGGCTGATTGCGTCGAATCTTGCCCGTCAGTCGTCCCCATCCCAGCGGACTCCACACCACGGCACCGACCTTCTGGTCCAGACCGAGCGGCATCAGTTCCCATTCGTAATCGCGTCCGATCAGCGAGTAGTACGCCTGGTGCGCGACGAAACGCGCCAAGCCGTACCGTTCCGAAATGCTTAACGCCTTCATCAGATGCCAGCCGGAGTAGTTCGAACAGCCGATGTAGCGGATTTTGCCCGCCCGGACCAGATCGTCGAGCGTTTGCAGGGTTTCTTCGAGCGGGGTTAATGCGTCGAAAGAATGTAATTGGAACAGGTCAATATAATCGGTCCCTAACCGGCGCAGACTTGCCTCGACGCTTTGGGTCAGGTGGAAGCGCGAGGAACCGGTGCCGTTGGGACCAGGATCGGTGCGAAACCCTGCTTTGGTGGAGATCAGCACTTTGTCGCGCCGCCCCTTGATCGCCGCACCGAGGATGGTTTCTGCGTCTCCGTTCGAATACACGTCGGCGGAATCGAACAGGGTCAGACCTGCCTCCAGGCACACATCCACCAATCGGGTCGCGCCCGTGGTATCCGTATCGCCCCACGCTTTGAAAAACTCACTCGAACCGCCAAATGTTCCGGTGCCGAACGACAAAACGGGCACTTTGAAGCCCGACCCACCCAGTAATCTGTGTTCCATACGGACAGTATACCTATTGTGGCCTGTCAGTTCCGACGCGATTACCGCAATGCCCGCTACATTTCCCAACACGGGAAATATTTCTCCCGAGGTGGCAAGATGCGGTGTTGGCTCCGATAAAGACTGTCCTTGGTAGCTCGGTAGGTGCCCATGATATGCTAAGGCGGAAGCCGAAACAACCATGAATGACTGGGAAAATCTCCTCGGTGAGCATTGTATGGAAGATGCGGACGACTCGGGGATGGCTGTTAGTAGTCCGCAGAAAAATGCGGAGGATGCGCAGAGACGAAAACGTTTTGATGCCGGTTTGAAGCGAATCTTCACTGACGGTTTTCTGATTCCTTCCCGGTCCCCTCAAAGGGATCTATTACGCGCCATCGTCGAGAACGACGCGTGGTTTGTCGCGGTTAAGCCGGATGGTTCGGTTGACCCGGCGTTTGTGGGGGAGCGGAAGTACCCCCCGGCGATTGATGCCAGAGACTCGCCACCAAGCACCGGAAAGAACAAGGAGCGAAGGAAACAGGGAAAAGGGGGGCTACTGCTTTCCATCTATGCTACCGCTCCCGAACGTCCGACAGTGCAATGGGACGGTCGCTCTCTGGTCCGTGCTCTTCGCGAAGACATCGCCGGTTTGCTCCTGCATCCGGCTAATGAATCTCCGCAAGAACTTGGGCGGGAGTTTTTCGCTGATCTTTTCGCTCTAACGGAGTCGTTTGACCTGGAGGAAATGCTCATTGCGCCAGGACCCGACCAGATCGTAAGACTGAACCGTGCGACGTGGCTGGTCGAAATCCAGGATGGGAACCTTTACTCCCGCGCGACATTCGAGCATGGCTCTTTGGTTCATGTTTTTACCCACCGCGACCGGGTCGGCTCCCAATCGGCGGATGTCGTCGCGATGAACGGGGAGCAACTTTTCCGTATGGTCGCGACGAATGACGCAGTGGACGGCATCGCCGTGAATGTTGGCAGCCAGTTGGGGCGCGAGGGAGACGCACTGAACGGTCTCGTTCTTTCCCCCGGCTTCGTTCACCGTCTCCTCGACGGCGAAGATATACGACCGGGTGCGCAACCGCTTCCCGCCCGCAATCGCGCGGAGGTGGAACTATGGCTACGATTCCGGCACTTCCCGCAGGCAGAGCACGAATGGGTCGAAACACCGACTCCGGAACGAATACTGGTGCGGGTAGCGGCTCCTCAAGCGAGCGAATGGCGCACGCAGGAGACGCTTAACGCTCAGTGCAGAGTGGAGGGTCCAACCTGGAGCCCTGTTTTTACTATTGCATCCCCTTACGAAAAAAACAGCGCAAACAGTTCGGAACCTCCCACGGAAACGTTCGATGGGGGACAAACCCGCATTCTGTGTGCCGGTCTACTCGCCAAAGAGCTTAACGCGGACGCCAGCGGTGGGGGGAACACAAAGCATTGGTGGCGTGTCGGTCGCTGGTTTCTTCTGGGGCGGTACATGAATGATGCAGACAGAGCACTTGCCCGCCACAGGCTTGCCCTCGCCACAGAACTCGCGAAATGTCTGCCACCGGATGCCGATCAAATTCCACGTTCTGCCCTGCTCACGGTTGAAGGAGCGGCGTTTCTGCGCCGATGGCAACACGCCAGTTCGCGCTCCTGGATCGAAGCCACTCTGCAACAAGCGGACCGATTCACCAAGCGGTGGGTTTGGCTATAACCGGTTTGATTTTTGCTGAAACTGCTCCAGGGCGAAACGTATCGAGGGGAATGCGACTTCGCCGAGATCAATACTATCGGGTTGGAGAAAAGCGTGACCGTCCACCTCGTCCGAAAGAATTAATGTTTCGAGCGAACGCACCGCGCAAACAAAGATGAGGTCAACGACGGGGAAGACGACGCCCTTGTACGCATACGGGTTCGGGAAGGAACCCAGATATTCCGAGGACACCAATTCCAGATTGACTTCTTCGCGCAACTCGCGTGCCAGTGCCGCCTCGACCGTTTCGTCGGCGTCGACAAAACCGCCCGGAACACTAAACTTGCCTTTGCCCGGATCTCTGGCACGCCGAATTAGGAGCACCTTGCCCGCGTCGTCGGGCACGATTCCAACGACAGCGGGAGAGTAGTTGATGTAGAAATGGAAGTCGCAACAGTCACACCGGAAAAAATGGTGCGACTTCTCGGGAAAGGCATCGCTCCCACATCGCGGGCAGTATTTGATTGCCTGATTGAAATTCATTTTTCCTCGATTC
>JACMIS010000693.1 GCA_014381035.1 Armatimonadota bacterium | reverse complement strand
GGCGACCGCGAGAACACGCTGCGTCGTTACCGGGTGGAACGGGTGCCGGTTTCCGGCCTGGGGGTTGCCCTGGATCACGAAGGTTTTGTCCGCGTTCTCGCCGGGCGTGCGGAATACGATCACGTAGGTGTCGAGCAGTTCGACGCCTTCGGGGAACAGGAAAACGTCCATCGTGAAAAGGTTGTCGGATTTCGTCCGCCCCATCACCGTGGTTTCGTTGGTTTCCGGCTGCGCGTCGAAAAGGCACCAGACGCCCGCGTCGACGAGTTCGTAGAGGCTCGTGTCCCGTAGCTCCTTGTCGACCCCGGTGGTGACGGGGCATTTTCGCCACAGGTCGCACCGGTGCGGGAAGTGGAGGCGGCTGACCAGACTACCGATGACGCGCGATTTCGGTATGCGGAGGGTGCCGAATAGGGTTCGCATGACTCACCACCCGCCCATCGTTCCGAGGTCAGTGCCGCCGTTCGCGTCGGTGGAGAACACCTGATCGGGGACGCGGAGGCGTCCACTACCGCCGAGTAGAGCGGTCAGGGCATCGAAGCCGCCCTGTCCACGCAGATCGGCGGCGCGGGCGCCGAGCAGCTCCGATATCTTCGTCGGGTCGGTGGTTGTGGTGCTCGTTTTCGCGATCACCGCGCACCGGGCTGCGTCCGTCGCGGCGGCGGAAAGTAGTTCCGCGCCGGCAAAAAACCGGTTCTCGTCGTTGCTGACGAGCGCGTGCAATATCTCCGCGTCGGTGAACATCGGCTCGGTTTCGACGTCCGTGTCCGCGATCAAGAACCGGACGCCGTAGACCGGCGTCCCGGGAATATAGGTACAGGCGGTGCTCATCGTGCTACTGTCTCGACGGATGCCACACGTTCGGCACTCCGCGTTTCGATGACGGGCAGCGCGTCGCCGTCGGCGCGTTTTTCCATCCCGTCGCGAAACTCCGTTTCCGACTGGCCGCAGTCGTAGAACGCGTGGCTCCACATGATGTGGTTCTTCCATTCGCGCGACCGGGATTCGCTCCGGATGCCGCCGGGGAAGTCGACCGGCACGTCGTACGGGTCGTAGTCGGTGACGATCACGGCCCGGCTGATCCCGCCCATGTCCAGCTCGACGAACGAGATCGTTTCGCCGTCTTCGCTCCAGCTGGGAGTGCGCCCCTGCCCCAGGAGGGGGATGAATTGTTGCGCGATCGCCACCGTGTCGAAAAGAACGATCTTACCGCCGCTCGCGAGGGGACGGGCCGCGTTGGAACCGGCGACGTAGGTGGCCACGATGCAGTAGCCGAAGGGGAGGCGGTTGTTGACGAAAGACGGTTGCTCGGTACGCACGGGGAATCTCCTATCGTGAAGAAGGGCGGCGACGGACACAGAAACGTCGCCGCCCCGTTGGGGATGGCACGGGGCGCTTGCGCGTGCGCGCAAGACCGCCCGTGCCGGGAAACCGGTACTAGGTTAAACCGTCGTACCGGATATCAGGTAGCCACCGATCGCTTTGGCGTTGTCGTCGATGGCGATGAAGCGCCAGTCGCGCGTGAACGCGGCTTCGACGTATGTGCCTTTCTTGATGTCCCATCGGTATTTGCGCACGTTGATGCCCTGGGCACCCGTGGTGTCGTCCGGCGCGTCGAACGAGCGGGCGAAGTGCATGCTCCGCGGGCCGGCGTCCGCCGATCTGTAGAAAATCAGCGACACGTTCGTGCCGTTCTCGTCCTGCCAGATGTTGCCCGAACTGAACGCCGCGCCTTCCGCGCTCGACGCCGCCTGGGTCGCGCCTTCGATGGTGTTCAGCCCGCGCAAGACTTTCGGCAGGCCGGACGACGACAGACCGTCCGAGTGGGTGTACTTGGTGAGGTCCTTGACGTCCGGGTGATCCGCGAGCACCTGTGCCGCGTCCACCGAGAACAGCGCGCTGTTCGGCTGCCGCATGATGCCCTTGCGGACCGAGATCTTGCCGTCGCGGATGTTCGACAGCGGCTTGCTGTTCGCGCTGCCGTAGCTCGCCCACGAAGTGCCCGCGCCGCCGGTCGTCAGCAACACCTTGTTCGCCGCCGGGTAGTTGGTGGAGGTGCATGTGAGGGAGGCGGTCGCGATCTCGTTATCGATCTTCAGCCGCTCGGTGATCACCTGAGTCGCGTCGATATACGGCTGGAGGGGCATGTCCGCGATGCGAACCACGGCGTCGGTCACCAGAGTTTTCTTCGCGTACTCTTCGCAGTAGAAGGGCGTGCTGGATACGTCGTAGTCGACCTCGTCCGCCTCGGCACCCGGACGCCGGAGCGATTTCGGGCGGCCGTTCGCGTCTTTTCCGGAACCGCGCAGGAACGCGTTCTTGTTGTAGACGAAGTACTTGTCGGAGCGTTTGTCGACTTTGAGCGGCGGGGCGATCTGCTCCCCGACAAACTCCTCGTTTTGATAAGCGATAGAGACGTTCGTGAGTGCTCTATCGATGTGGATGTCTCCTTGTGCGGGCATGACATCGGTCCTTTCGTTCGAACGGAGGGCCGCGCCTGGGAAGATTCAGGCGCGACCAAGGGCAGGTACTCCTGCGGGCGGAATATTTTCCGCCCGCAGGAGTAAGCGACGCTAGCGCGACTGCTAGGCGGTGAGGGCGAGTTGCGGCTGCAAGAGTACCTGGGCGACGCCGTTCGCGGCGACGGTGGTGAGCGCGACTCCGGCGACCTGTTTGACGGATGCGCCCGCGTTCGCCGGTACGATCGCGACCGCCTTACCGTCCGCGTCGGACGTGACGAGGTTACCCGCCGCTACGCCGCCCGCGCCGACCAGGATGTCAGCGACGCCGCTGGTCTGCACCGCCGCATACCCGTTGGTGTCTGTTTTTTCCAGGGTGACGCCGACGATGCCGAGTGCCGACGCCGTAGACACCTTGCCGTTGCCCGGGTTCGCGCCGTCCGCGACGATGATGAGGTTCTTACCGACTGCGCCGAGCGCGCCCCCGGTAATCGGGAAAGTGCCTGTCCCGTCAGTTGCGTGTTGAGATGCCATTGAGGCTCCCTCCTTATGTGTGGGTTGTGCGGGTAGGGGGAATCGCCGTGCCTACCCTTCGGGTTAGCTCACTGCGGCATATTGGCGCGCGAGTTCCGGGTCGCTCCGGAGTACGACGCCGATGGCGTCGCTATAGGAGCATCCATGCTCTTTCGCATAAGCCGCCGTCATTTTGTCGATGCGTTCGGAGAGCGCCTTGGCGTCTCCGCCCCCGGAGAACTGGGTGCCGTCGACGGGCGCATCTGCGGGGTTCGCCGCCCCTGCCAGCCCCGGAATCGCAGGACGCTGCGCGTAAATCGGCTCGATAGCGGCGAACGACGCCGGACTCTTCTCGGCGAGATCCTTAACCGCTTCCGCCTCCGCCGGGGTCACTTTGAATTCTCGGACCCAGCCGTCGATGGTCGAACGGGCACTCGCGAGAGCCGCGCCCGCCTGTGCCTTCGCTTCCGATTCCTTCGCCGCCGCGAGGTCCGCCCGCGCCGTTTTAAGTTCCGTGTCCATCTCGTCCAGACGCTTGGCGAGTGCCGTCACCTGGGGGTTGTCGGCAGAAGCGGTGGCGGGCGCGGCTACGCGCGAGACATCGCTGACTTGCGGCAGGACCGCCTGGTCGGATGTCACCGCGCCGTGTCCGCTCGCCCCGAGCAGCGCACCGAGCCCGATGCCGCTGAGGAACTGCTCGACGGGGTTTTGACTTTGCCCCGGTCGCGGTGCGGTCTGGGCGGGTTTGTTGAATTGATGCTGGTTCATAACAGCTTCTCCTTGGGGGTGAAATGGCCACGCCATTTGCGGGTTGATAGGGCAGGGATTTTCCTGCCCTGGTAAACTGCTTCGCAGTTCCGCGATCGCGAAGCGACCGCTTTCGTCGTCGGATGAAAACGAGTCCTCATCCTCGAAGGGTAGGAGTCCCGGAAAGACGCGCTCCAGCTGCCTGAGCGTGTCGTCCGGCAACGTGCCCGAAAGGGCGAACTCACGCGCCTTGGCGAAGCCCGCGTGAGTCACCGCCCCGTCGTAGACTGTGGATGTCTCGTTGCAACGGGCATTTTCGTAGGTGCAGGTGCAGCAACCGTCTGGGACCCCGCGGTCTACCTGCGCCGCCATCTCCTCCCCGGTCATATTCCATTCTGTACCGGGCATGTGCTCGCAGAGGTAGTATCCGCCGTCGTAATCCTTGGTTTCGGGGTTCCAAACGTACGGCACGTATTCGAACAGGTCGTGGCCACAAACGTCGCAAACGAGGTTGCCGCCGTAAAGTCCGACCGACACGTCGAAAATAGTCCCGGCATCGATGGAAGCGGAGAT
>JACMIS010000692.1 GCA_014381035.1 Armatimonadota bacterium | reverse complement strand
CTTTCCTACGAAGCCCCCACCTATTTTGGAATGGCGGTCGCCGCTTACGAACCGATGTGAGCAACTTTTCACGTCCTTTTCGTGTCCATTCCCGTAGATATGAACGAGACACGAAGCGTGGTTGTAACAGGAGCATCCACGGGCATCGGATGGGCAATCACCGAAGCGTTGGTAGAGCATAATATTGGCGTTTTCGCCAGTGTGCGCCGGGAGAGTGACACCCTGCGATTGCGGGACGCGTTCGGTGACATGGTCATTCCGCTTCTGTTCGACGTAACGGACGAGGTTGCGGTTCGAAAAGCGGTCGCACAGGTCGCGGAGAGCATCGGACGGACTACGCTTCTCGGACTGGTGAACAACGCGGGTATCGCGGTTCCTGGTCCCCTGCTCGACCAGCCCATTGCGGACTTTCGCAGACAGATCGAAGTCAATCTCACCGGTCAACTGATCGTCACGCAAGCGTTCGCGCCGCTCCTCGGAGCCGACAAAACCCGAACTGGCATGCCGGGTCGAATCGTGAACATGAGTTCAGTCAGCGGACGGATCGCGGCACCGTTTATCGGCGGCTATGCGGCATCCAAGCACGCGCTGGAAGGTTTCTCCGAAAGCCTGCGTCGCGAACTCCTGCTGTACGGTATTGACGTTATCATCATCGCACCGGGCGTCGTGAAAACGCCGATCTGGGACAAGGCGGAAAACGTAGATCTTGCAGTGTATGAGAGATCGGATTTTCTACCGATCATGCGCCGGTTTAACGAATACGTCGTCGCGTCCGGGCGCAAAGGTCTTCCAGCGGAACGTATCGGACACGCAACGTACCACGCGCTGACGACGCGCCACCCCCGAACCCGATATTCCCTTGTCCCCAACTTGCTAACGGACTGGATTCTGCCCACCCTACTCCCGCGCCGCTGGTTGGACGATATTTTCGCCCGTAGTCTCGGATTTCCGAAGGCAAAATGATATGAACACCAAGGCAACAGAAAAAGATCTATCCCTGTTGTCCAGTTCGTATCAAATAATTTTCGGCAGCGGTCTGTACGATCCTCCATTGCGGAGGCGTATCCAATTTCGGCTGAGTTTGGACGAACTGGGACAGGAGCTTCGGGACTTCTTTCGGGGTCGGTTTGCCAGAAAGGGATTCCTGCTCAAAATAGCGGATTACCCCGGCGAGAAAAGCGGCGTCCACCTGCGTAAAATTACTTCCCGCAGGATGGGTACGTTTTGCGAGACCCGATTTTAGTTCATTGACCAGGGTGCGGTGTTGATAGTCGTCTAAAACCGGGGCGTCGGCATCCTGGTAACGGGGGAGCATTTCGGCGAGTCGCGCCCGCGTTTCCTGATTGAATTCCCCAAAATGTAGCGCATCAATCAGGAGCGCGGCGGGCGGGCGGGTACGGTTGTTGGTCAGGAGAAACGCGAGTGCGCGTTGCCTCCGTTGCTTCAGCGTAAAATAAAGCACCGACAATGTCACCCACGACGGTAACAAAGCGATTATTGAACTTATCCCTTCCGGACGAGGACTATGTCGGAGCACGGCGATCAATGTCCATATTGCTAGTGCCAGTATCAGCAGGACTAGTAGCAGAAAGAGGGTGACCGCG
>JACMIS010000691.1 GCA_014381035.1 Armatimonadota bacterium | reverse complement strand
ACGACGGTTGCGCCGGATTCGTAAAGCATGTCGCGGCAGGTGCGTAGCGAATTGCCGGATTTCGTGATGTCGTCCAACAGGAGGACGGCGCGACCGGCGACGAGATCGGGTGATTCGACGCGGATGGTGTCCCGGTGTAGTTCGGGGGTGGAGGGACCGCCGTATACGATGCGTCGGATCGTCGTGTGGCGGACGAGCACTTCCGTTGCGTCGGTGCGTTCTGGCGCGGCGGCAACGAGTGCCTGGGCAAGGGCGCGTAATGGCCACTCGGTGTTGAATGCGTCGTGCGAGGGGACGATGGCGATAGCGATGTCCGGGGATAGCAACGGGTCGAGCCAGCGCACGAACCGCTCCCGCGCCCACTTTCGCCCCCGGTTCAGGGCTTCCACGAGGCGGGTGTGTTCCAGTTTCGCGCTGTCGTCCGCGACTTCGGCACGCGCCGCGCCATAGACTGCTCCGGTTTCCCGCACATAACGTATCTTGCCGTGCGTTTCCAGCGTTTGCGCGACGCGAAGAAACGCCCCGAACGTCACGATGCGTTCGGGGCGATTGCGCTCGGCATACGGCTCTCGGAAAACGGTGCTTGTTGTACCACTCACACCAGTATTATACCGCTACCGGCGGGGCAAGACCCCCGAGTTCGCTTCCCGGATACGGTCATAGGGGCGTTGACGCCGACACCGATGATTCCACTTCGAAACAGTTCATCCGCGAGTAAACCGAGTTCGGGGAAATCACTGTGTTTTATCAAGCATGCAAATGACTGTTGACAAAGGCAAACACCCTGACGAAACCGTCAGGGTGTTTGCATGGTGTAGGGCGACTATTCGTTCGGGTTGGTGATCGTCACGGTGCCGTTGGCGAACGAGGTCTCGTAGCCGTAAGCGTCGCGGAAAAAGTCGAACGGGACGAAGAACTCGTTGTTCTCGATGATCGGCGGGGCGGTCAGCGTGACCGGGGTGCCGGAAACGTCCACGCTCGGATCGCCTTCCGTCACGGTAGCGACGAACGACGCGATGGTCGCGGTCGCCGTCTTGGTGGCGTTGTCGAAACTGACGGTGCCACCGAGTACCTCGACAGCGTCCCGGAGCGGGATGTAGTTTTTGTTGTCGCGTAAAAACGGTTCGGACGGGAAGTAGTATTCACTTCCCCGGATGTTGTAGGGCATAATTTTTCTCCTGAATGGATCGCGCAAAGAGCGGCAGTGTCAGCCGCCTGGTTTCGCTAAGGTTATACCCTTACACCGTTGATTTTACGCACCGGGCAGGGGAATACCGGGACCGATAGGCGGAAGCGATTCAACGTCGAGTTGTCCCACCGCTTCGATGATCAGTTCGCGCAACCGGGGACCCGCTTCGTGCATGGCGACTTCCACCTCCTCATGCGTCAGGGGCAGATCGGAAAGCCCCGCGCCGGGGTTGGTGACGAGCGAAAGCCCCGCATAATGAAGCCCTGCTTCGCGGGCGAGTGTCGTTTCCGGGACCCCGGTCATTCCGGCGACATCGG
The DNA here is from genome assembly GCA_014381035.1 of Armatimonadota bacterium. The sequence continues at coordinate 2,192 of JACMIS010000691.1, read as the reverse complement.
CACCCCATTGCGCGAACAGGCGGACTTCGGCGGGGGATTCATAGCGCGGTCCGTCTCCGGCGAGATAGGTACCGGTCGGGCGCAACGCAATGCCCATTTTTCTCGCCGCGTTGATAAGCACGTCGCGTAATGCGTCGGAATAGGGGCGGGTGAAATCGGTATGTACTACCACGCCGCCTTCCCCGTCGAAAAATGTCTTGTTGTCCCGGTCGCGGGTGAAATCAATGAAATCGTCCAGCAGAACGAAATCACCGGGCTTCAAGCCGAGGTGCATTCCGCCGACCGCCGTGGTCGCGAAAACGGCGCGGACGCCGAGTTTCACCAGCGCGGCGATGTTGGCGCGATAATTGATCTTATGTGGGGGCAACTTATGCCCCGTGCCGTGGCGGGCAAGAAATGCGACCGGCTTGCCATGGAGGTTGCCCAGCGTCGCGTAAGCGTCGCCGTAATAAGTGGATACGATAATGGATTCGGGGGCGGCATCGAGCGGAAATTCGCCGACACCCGTTCCGCCGATGATTGCGATAGGATAATTTTGCATGAAACAATAAATACAGGGTTCTATACGCGAGGTATACGGGCGAATATCGCCCGTTCCCGGCGGCGTAATTGTTAGGACGTTTATCGTGCCCCGTTGGTTGCGATTTTCGTCTGCCACAGCGCAAGTCGCCCTTCGCAGTACGTATAAAACTCCTCGGCAGGGCTACGTCTATGGGACAAGCCCACAGGGGCGTAGGGGCGACCGAGGAGATAGGCGATGTGCGCTTCGGCGGCGCACTGGTCGTAGCGGCGGTCTACCGCCAGCAAATGACGGAGCGAGGAATCCGGAACGCGCCCGGTTTCATCCGCCGAAAGGTAGGCGATCTCCCCGGCATCTTCCGGCGTCAGGTTCAGGTCGGGCATCCCTTGCGCGATGGTTTCCGCCAGGGCATGATCCGAACCGCCGAATACCGGCACATATTTTTCCAATGTGTCTAAAGCGTCCGCTAAAAACGCGCCGATACCTGCGCTAAAGCCGTGTACCAGACCGGTCAGCACGATGCAGGCGTCGTCCGAAGTGCCACATCCCCGGCGGTGGCGCACATACAGGTACGACGTTTCCGCCGTGTCCGGACCTTCTTTTGCCACGATCACCCCGGATTCCCACAGCCGTTCGATGGCGTCGGCGTCGTGCTCGTCGTGCGCGAGGCGGTCCGCATCCAACCCGGAGCGTTCCATCGTTTCCAGGTTCACGAGATACGATTTACCGCCGCCGATGACCAACCCGTGCTTCCTCTCCGCAAGAATGCGAACATCGGAGTCGTCGCGCAACGCCCCTAAATATAAGCCGCGCAGGACACCTTTGCCGTCCACTTCCGGCAAGAACGAGAGCGTGCCCATTCCCAAAAGCGGTACCCCGTAGTCATCCACCAGCAGCGAGCCATCGCCGCCACGCAGAACGCGCCGTACGTATTCGCTCACGCCATCCATCAATTCCTGGCGATCCTCGCGGACAGCTTGCGGGTCGAGCCGGAGGGCGCGGGCGATATCGTCCATCGTGGTATTAACATAACGCGTCCCGTGAAAGGCACCATGCCCTTCCTGTGCGTGTCCGGCGACGCTCTGAATCAGGATATTGCGCTCGTTCTCCCACGAGGTGCGCAGGGTTTCGCGGGCGTCCAATTCCCGGAAATCGCGGATCAGGAGTTCATCGGGGGCGATGCAGGAAACATTTGGATAGCACCCGCCCGAATCGCCCCGCCTGCGATGGCGCGGCGCAACATGAGTAGACATACCGATAGTATATCGTCCGCCGTTCGCTTGACAAAGAGTGTGCTCCGGCATACGCTAAGCGATACAGATTATGCTTACCCGACCTACCCCCCGGCGTGCGCCGAACAGCACCGATGTCGCGCATCTTGCCGGGGTCTCCCGCGCGACCGTATCCTATGTTTTCAACGGGCGACGCGACGGCGCGACCGTTCCGGCAGCGACGCGGGAGCGGATTCTCGCGGTCGCCGAGTCCATCGGATACCGTCCAAACCGCACCGCACGCGCTTTGAAAACCGGCAGAACAAATACCATCGCGCTCTGGTCGGCGAGTTTCGCCACGCCGTATTATGCCTCGGTGCTAGGGCATGTGCAATCGTTGGCGCAGGCGGACGGCTACGAAGTCGTGGTCGTTAGTGGGGGCACTGCCGACGCGCTGGATT
>JACMIS010000092.1 GCA_014381035.1 Armatimonadota bacterium | reverse complement strand
TCGATGGCTTAGCCTTGTAATCGGTCTGGAGCAAGGCCCCCATCTCCCGGATCTCCTTGGTCTGACTGGTAATGATCTCTTGCGCGTGTTCCCGTACATGCTCGTCTTTCAGATTGGGTCGGGCATCGCGCGCCATCGTGAGTGCCGCCTGATGGTGCGCGATCATCTGTGAAAGGAAGGCGACATCAAACTGCTTCCCTTTCAAAGATTTCAAACTCTTCATGGCGGCCATGCCCATCTTCATCGAATGCATACCGCTCTGCATCTTGCCCCCGCTCTGCATCTTGCCCCCGCTCTGCATATGTCCTTGCTGGGCGTGGTCCTGCCGGGCATGGGCTATCTCTGCGGGCGCGAATGTGGTCAGGGCCGCGAGGGCTAATGTTGCAATAAATGCTGTCTTGTTCATGTTGTTTCCTTGTGTTCGTTTTTCGTTGTCATTCGCATGACGGGGCAGTGATTACCAATTCGGCACTAACACAGGCGAAAGCCCGTAGTCTTATGGTCATAATGGTTTTCGGAACGGCTCTAACTTCCCCGGCTTATGGCACGCAGTTGGTACGCGCCGGTCGTCACGACTTGCTCGCCGGGTTTGACGCCGCTCTTGATCTGTGTACGCCCGCCCGCGCTTTCGCCGACGGCGACCTCCCGCCGCACGAAAGTGTTACCACTCTTGATGTAAACGACCTTCAACCCTGCCTCGCTCTGCACCGCCGCGTCCGGCACGGTCACAGTCTGCGGGCGTGGATCGGTGACGAGTAGCGCACGAACGAACGTTCCGGGTCGCAGGACCCCGCTGGGATTGCTGATGGTGATCCGGGCACGGGCGGATCGCGTTTCGGGATTTACCGTGGTGCTGATGTTCGCGATGCGACCGTTGAATGTTTTGCCGGGCGCGGCGTCGGTCGTGATTCGGACCGGGATGCCCGCCCGTACCTGGGGTAGATCTTGCTCAAACACATCACCCTCGACGACGACTACGGACGGGTTTAGCAGCGTGAAAAGCGTTTTGTCCGGCCCGACGGCCTCGCCCACCGCCGCCTCACGTTCGGCGATGATGCCGTTGATTGATGCCGTCAGCGTGACGGAGTTGCCCCCCCCGGGCGTCGCCCCGACGGCGGATAGGGAAGCACGGGCAGACTCCACAGCCCGCCGAGCAGCGTTTAATTCCGCTTGTGTCTGAGTTGCCTGCAGACGTGCCGTATCGAGAACGCCCTGGGACTGCACGATTTCGCGGCGCGTTAGCACGCCGGAACCGGCGAGCCGCTTTTCCCGCGCGACCGCCTGTCCCGCGAGTCCGACGCGGGTTTCGGCCTGCCCTACCCGCGCCTGCTGTTGCCGGATGAGTGCTTCGGCTTGCGTAACGCGGGCGTTGTCGAGCGAAACCTCCAGTTGCTGTGCCTCGTACTCCGCTCTTGACCGTATGCCTACCTCGAAAAGTTCCTTGACCCGCGCAAGCGACAGCCGGTGCGTGGCGCGGTCGGCTTCGGCTTGTGCCAGTTGCGACCGTGCCTCGGCTAAAGCGGCCCGCACCGTGGCGAGTTCCGACGCCGCTTCGGACTGCGCGGTGCGGGCCTGCTGTAGCGGTGCCTGCGAAAAAACGCCAGCGCGGGCGAGTTCTTTTTGCTGGGAAAGTTGCCGTTCTGCTATACGCACCCGTTCTTGTGACTGTCGGTAGGCGGCCTCGCGTGATAACACCTCACCTGTAGCAGCAGTATAAGTGCCCTGTGCCCCGGCTATTTCCGGGGACTGGATGGTCGCAAGCGCCTGACCGGCGCGTACGCGGTCCCCGATATTGGCGACGACCGAAGTAAGTCGTCCCGCCACACGGCTTGAAAGTGTCACCTGCCGCGCCGGGTCGGGCGCGACGGTGCCCGTCACGGAAACTCCTGTGTCAAATCGCCCGCCCGATACGGGCACGGTTTGGATGCCGATGGTTTTCGACTGCGCCTCCGTCAGACGGATCTGATTCGGATCGGCGGGTTTCGGCTTGATCACCAGGACTGTCAGCGTCACCTTATACGTGCCGACCTTTTTGGTCTGGGTCGCAGTCGTTATATCGCCGACTCCTACCTTGAGGTCGGCGAACGATCCGGTTGCCGCATTCGGTGTTCCGCCCGGCGTCCCGTGATCCTCGCCGCCGTGAGACCAGACCGGGTTGCCACCGGCGAGTGAAAGGGCGAGAAAGAGAGTCATCGCTGCTCTTGCCGCTACTGCCTGTCCCTTTTTACTGCCGCCGCTGCTCGCCCGCCCCAGGGCGAACATTACCCCGAGAAGCACCGCGCCGCCCGCGATGGCGGCTGGCAGACGCCACCCAGAAAGTAGCCCCGTGGCTGAGGACCGTTCGGGTACTCCGGCCACAGCCACGGGGAAGTCTGCGGTGAAGGCTGCACCAGTCTTGGGGGTGATCTCCCATCGCATCGTGTGCGCTCCGTTCTCGTCCAGGATTGCATGCACACCGTATACGCCGGTCCCTTCCCCTTCTTGGTGCGCTGCCTCGTTCAGCACCGCCTCGTCGCCGTGCTTCATAGTCGCTTTGACCGCCGCGTTTTCCAGCGGCACCTCGCTACCGAGCAACGGGTCATTCGCAGCCGTGTCGATGATTTCGAGTTCAAATTGCGTTTCAGGGATCATTGTTGCCCCCGCCGCCGTGGTGACCGTCGCTGTTCCCCCGCTGTGATCCTCGCCGCCGTGTGCATAGACGGGCGCGGACGCCGCCAGCAAGATAGACAGTGCCGCCGCTACCCCGAATCTTTCCCATTTTACTTTCATCGCGTTGTCTCCCTTGTTCCAGCGGGCAACCCCTGTCCGGTTGCGCGTTCCAGTTCGGCGCGGGCACGGGCGTTATCCCCTAAGATACCCAGATACTCGGCGCGGGTATTACGGTAGGTGCGTTGCGCTTCCAGGTACTCCACGAGGGTATTGCCTCCGCGTTCGTAGCCAAACTGCGCCTTACTCAGTAAATCCTGGGCGCGTGGCAGAATGTCGCTGTTGTAGCGTGCCGCCAGCGTCTCGGTGGACTTAACCTGCGCGTACGTACTACCGACTTCGCGAATTACTTCGAGTCGTGCCTGAGTGCGCAGACTTTCCTGTTCACGAACGAGTGCCTCCGCCTCGCGCACTCTGCCCCGGATTCGCCCCGCGTCGAAGAGGGGGAAAGCCAGACTGACCCCTACGCCGGTCGCGCTCGGGTTGAGAAACTGTCCGCTGTTGACGCTCGTGTTCTGCAACAAACTTACGCCCAGGTCGGGGCGGTAGTCGGCGCGTTGCAAACGCACCGTTTCGCGGGCGGCGGCAATCCGCGCTTCCGCCAAGGCGATCTCAGGGCGTAATTTTGTTGCCTGTGCCATTAGCGCGGTCTGATCCGTGTCAACGAGTGTTAAAGTGAGCGGATCGGCGGACGTCAGTGGTAATGGCGTGTCACGCCCCAGGAGTGTATTTAGCACGACACTATTCGTCTGAGCCTGTGCTTGCATCCGGGTCACGTCCGATTCGGCACGCGCCAGTTCCGTTTCCGCTTTCACTAAATCTTGCGACGGGATGGTACCCACATCTACCTGCTTCCTCACGGTATCGCGGGTGCGGCGCACGATGTCAACGACCTCCTCGAATAGCGTAATGCTCTGTAGCGACTGCGCGAAATCATAATAGGCACGGCTCACATCACGCACAAGGTTAAGACGGGTTACGTCGCGGTCCCGTTCGGCGGCAGTGACTTGATTGCGGGCGACGGCGGTGCGCGGTCCGCGCCGCCCACTCGTCTCGAATACCTGTGTCAAGACCGGACTGGCTGTCTCACCCCCGACAGACAGGCTGAGGTTCGCTTGAAGCGGAGGACGTGCGGCGGCACTTTGCAGATTTCCTCCGGCTGCCTCGACGCGGTCCTCCGCCGCCTGGATCAGGGGACTGTGCGCGAGGGCGAACCGGATCGCCTCGGTGCGCGTCAGTGTGACCGGCGTGTCGACGGGTGCCACAGTTGTCGCCCGCAGGTTGCCAGTCGCCTCCTGTGCGCCCGCCAGAGGGTATGTGGCGAACATTAGCACGACGGTCACTACGCCGATTTCTCGCGCAGGTATCATTTTTTAATGTAGGCTTCCGGCGCAAGCACGGACTTCGGATCGGTTTTCGCCTTCTTCACGAACTCCGCGATGCAAGGCGGGCAGCAGAACTGGTACGTCTTGCCGCCGATCACCCACGTCAGTTGCGGGTTCGGCTTCGTTTCCGAGATCGGACAGACCTGATCGCCCGCTTTGACTTTGGCGTCGTGATCAGGGACGACACTGGCGTACTTTTGATACGCCGAGGCGTTGCCATTCGCTTCGATGTCCGCCAGAGTGTAGAGTCCGCCCGGCGTCAGAAAGAGTGCCTTGTCCGCCGCCGACATCGGCTTCGACCCGCTACTCGGAAGCGCGTTCGCGGGATACAAGGCTTCGATCACACCCAAGGCTTTTACGAGTCGTGCGTACTCGGTTTTCGTTTTGGGGGCGTTCCCGGCGTCGGCGTACTTATCTATGTTTTCGGCGACGGTTGCGACCGTTCGGACCTGCACCTCGAGCGATTTACGCTTGCTCGGAGCGAGTGCCGAAGACTTGTAAGGGAGCGTCACCACTCCATCGCGGATCGCGAAGGCGAGTTCATGTGCCTCCGACAGATTGCCGTTTTTGATGGCACTATCGAGGGACTTCCGGTCCGCAATGATCGCGCTCCACGTCTCGCCAGCCTTGGCAAACTTCATGGCGACAGTCTCGACCGGTTTGCGGATGGACATGCCCGGTTGGCTTTGTGCCCGAACCGTTGCCGCAGGCAAGATCACAATCGAAACCGCTAATGCGAAAGCCGAAGCCATCGTGAAGAAGGTATGCCTTGAAAGATAGTTGCTCGTCATATTGTCCTGTTATTATTTCGTGTCGTTCGCCCGTCCGGTATACCCGCACGGTGGTGATGTCACTGGGAAAACCGTCCGCGCTAAGTTCGATGTATCGTCAAACGAAAGACGCGGAAAGTCATCCCCCTGTGCTACTATTTCGCTACGACCCGTCCCTTATACATGTTCATGCCGCAGGAGAAAGCGAGCGTTTGTCCCTTTTTAGGAGTGAACTTGACGACGGTCTTCTCGCCCTGCTTTAGCACTTTGTTTACTTTCAGCGCGGGAATCAGCAGTTCACCGTCACACCCCGCCGCGCTCTTGCGAACGAACGTCAGTTCCACGGGCTTGCCCGCCTTCACCGCAAGCAAAGCGGGGGAGTAGCCGCCATCGACCGTAATCGTCGCTTTCTGCACGCCAGATTTGTCGGGCTTGGCATACGTCGTTTTCGCGCCTTGTGCCACCTTCACGGGGGCGCAACAAGACATGGGTTCCTGGCTCTGTGCAGACGCGATGGAGGCGAAAGCGAGTGCCGCGAAGGCGGCGAAGGCGAACGGATTGATTTTCTTCATACGTTTAATTTTTCTCGGTACTGGCTGGATTTTAATTCTACTGATAATAGAACGTTCTGGGCGGGCTGGATAGTTCCGTTATTCGTCTGTGTAGGCGTTATTATTTTTCGGCGGTGTTTGACCAGACGAACGGGGCAAAATCACACCTACCGCGCGCCTCAACTGATCGTGAGCAATTCCTCCCTCTAATACTGCACGGGTCACCGCGCTTTCGGCACGGGTACGTATTGCCGACACGCTCAGAAGTTCGCTCAACACACTCCGCCCCGCCTGATACCGGGCGTCAGCCGCTTTGTACGCCTCTTGTGCGCTGGCCAGTGCCGCTTGTGCCGAAATAATGCTCTGCTCGGCGGTGGCGGCCCGCAGGTACGCCTCATTCACCTCCTGCCCGATTTCCAAGAGCAATTTTCCCCCTTCCGCCTCCTGTTCCTCGCGCATCGCCCGCGCTTCGTCCCGCCGCGCCCGCTGGGAGCCTCCGTCGATCAGAGGAACGGAGGCGGTAATGCCGTAGGTTATCCCGGTGCCTCCCGACTGCCTCTCGCCTCGAAAAACGTCACCCATTACGAAGGCGTTGACCTGTGGACGGAACTGCGACCGGACCACGCTTTCGCCGTCTCGTGCGCCGCTCACGCGGTACGCCAGTGCCGCGAGTTCCGTTCGTTCCTCCTGCGCCCGCCTTACGAGTGCCTCAACCGTGGCGTCCTGTGACGCCCCAAGAGGCGACACGATTTCGGAAACGAGAGCGGCGAGTGATCGCGATTCGATGTTCTCTACCAATGCTAACCGGGCCGTGAGCGGCACACCCATCGCCGTTTTCAGCGCGGCGAGCGATAACTCTGCATCACGCTCCGCCTCCGCGACTGCTTGCCGGGAAGTAGCCACCTCGGACTCATCCTGCGACACAAAGTACGCGGGGATGCTTCCCTTCTCCGCTCGCACGCGGTCCGCGCGGAGCCGCTCCTCACTCGCCACGAGGGTGGTTCGTGACGCCGCCGTTGCGGCTCGGCGTGCCAGCGTTTCACGGTAGGCGACACGCACCAACAGCGCGACTTCTTGCCGCTTCGCCTCGCGCTCCGCCTCGGACGTTTCCCGCATCGCTTCCGCCTGACGGACCATCGCCGCGAGCCGCCCGCCCGTGTAAAGCGGGTACATGAACATCAGGTTCTGATCTATATACCCCCCCTTGGGTAGCCCCATAATCATCGTGGACACCGGGAGGGACGGACTTTGCACGATGTTCGGGAGCGTCCCACCGGATACGAACGTGTTCGCCGACAGGGTGGGACGCGTTTCAGCGCGGGCGATTCCGACCCGTGCCGCCGCCGCGTTCCGGGTCGCTGCTGCTATCTTGATTATCGGGCTTGCGCGCAAGGCGAAGGCGACGGCATCATCTATCGTCGTCACGGCGCGTACCGTCGGCGATGCTTGCTCGACGGTCGGTAGTTGGGCAACCGCCGGGGACGTGAGCGTACCGAGGGTACAGAATGACAAATAAAGCACGGATGATGCTCTCATGGCTTCTCCTCCGAAGTCGGTTCGCCCGAAGTTGGTTCGCCTGGCATCACGTCGGCGTCTGTGACCTGCCACTCCCAGTCCCGGTTCAGGAAAGTTTTATTTAACCAGCGGATGAAATCATCGACGTACGTGTGCATGATAGGGATGTCGAACAGGGATAGAACCGTCCCTACCAGAAGACCGCCGACCACTGCTGTGGCGAGAGGCTGGTACGCGTCCAGCCCGGTCTTGGGGGCTATAGCGACCGGGAGCATGACTACGAGCGTAATGCCCGCCGTCATCAGAATCGGGCGCAGACGTTCCGGGCATGCCCGCCGGATCGCTTCGTCGCGGGGCACGCCCCGGTCGCGGTACTTCATGATCAGGTCTATCAAGAGAACCGCCGTCGTGATGTCCATCCCGGTCAGAACGATGATGCCCAGGATAGAGACGGTGGAGAACGATTGATGCGCGATAAAGAGTGCCAGAAACACCCCGGCGAGTTCGAGCGGGAGCGACGCCAGCATCTGAAGAGGTTGCAAAAATCCCCGAAACTGGATTACCAGGACGAGGTACATTAGCGCGAGAGCGAGAACGAACCCCGACAACATCCGCCGGAAACTATCCATCATCTGCGTCATGTCGCCGCGTACTTCCATGCCATAGCCCGACGGGAAATTGACCGGAGCGATGCCGAGACGTTTGTTTCCCGCGTACGAGTTGGTGAGAAGGTTCATCACGGCGTCCATGGAGGGTAGTGAGCCGATGCGGTAGTAGCCGGTTACCCCGATCACGCGCCGCAGTCCGTCATGCTCGATCACGGTCGGCGCGACGTGACGTTCCACCGTCGCCACCGATTTCAGCGGGATCTGCCGCCCGTCCGGCGTCGTGACATACAGGTTCTCCAGATCGCCTGCCGTCGCCCGCTGGCTTTCCTCGTAGCGAACGAGGATCGTGTTCTGACGCAGGTTCGGTTGTCGGTAGTATTCTCTCGTCAACCCGCCGCGTAGCGCGTAATACGCCTGCTCCGAGATGCTGGCAGGCGACAGACCGACCTCCTGTGCGCGGCGGGCGTCCACGCGGACGCGATAGTCGGGCAGTGCCATGCTCCACGTCGTGGCGGGCTGGAATAGATCCGGCGTCTTATCCGCCACCGCCTTCACCTGCGCACCCAGGCGGTCGAGTTGCGCTAAGTCCGGTCCGTAAATGTTGACGTGGATCGGCGCGGCGGCGGTCGCCATCACGTCCGAACCCATCTCCTTGATTTGCAGGCGGCGAATCCCCGGAATGGTCGCCATCGCTTCTTTTTGGATGGCGTCCATCACCTGGAAGATGGTTTTCTTGCGCGTGTCCTTGTCCGAGAAGGTGAGCATCATCGCCGCGCCCGACACCTGCGGCATCTGATAGCCGGTATAGAACGGCGTCCACGACTCGAACATGCTCTCCGCCCCGATCTCGATGCTCGCCTTTTCGAGTTCCGGGTGCTTGAGCATGATCTTCTCCAATTTCCCGACGGCGCGTTCGGTTTCCGCGTACGACGTGCCGGGAGCCATCTCCAGGAAGCCGTTCGCCTGCCCGACATCGGCGAGCGGCATCATCTCGGAACCGATGAAGTAGTAGAACGTACAACCGACGACGACCGTTGCCACGACGCGGGCGAAGTTCACGAAACGGTGACGGAGCATCCAGCCTATGGCCCTTCCGTATCCGGCTTCCATCCGGGTCAGGAACCGTTGGAACGGGTCGAGGACGACATACAGATACCGCAGCACCGGGTGACGCCGGTCGGCGTCGCGGGCGGATTCGGGTCGCAGAAACTTCGCGCACAGCAAGGCGGTCAGCGTGAAGGAAACCAGCATTGAGGCGAGTAGGTCGAATATGAGCGGCCAGACCAGTTCGATGAACATGAGCGCGGTGATTCCGCCGGAGAACAGCGTCGGCATCAGGGCGACGACGATCATCAGAGTGGAGGCGATCACGGCGACCCGCACCTCGGCGATGCCGTCAATGGTCGCCGTTTTCGGGTCTTTGCCCATCTTCAGGTGCCGCTCGACGGCGTGAATGTCGATGATCGAGTCGTCTACAAGCCGTCCGATGGAAAGCAACAGCCCGATGAGGGTGCCGCTGTTGAACGTCATGTGGAACGGCACCATCATCAGCACGGCGAGCGCGAGCGAGGTCGGCAGCGTGATCATGGCGATGAGCGTGCCGCGCCATTCGCCTAAAAAAAACAGCACCGCGAGCGCGGTCAAGAGTACCGCTATGCCGAGTTCATGCCAGACGTTGTCGAACAGGATGCCAACGAAGTGCGCGTTGTCGTAGGCGACCTCGAAGTGGAGTCCGGGGTTTTCCTGCTCCATGCGGGCGACGATCTTCTTCACGTCCGGGACGACCTGGGCGGACGACGCGCCGGGGTTCTGGACCACCGACACTTCGACGGAGGGCACAATCTCGCCTGCCGTGCCTTTGTCGTGTCTAAGGTAATGATAGCCGGATCGACGCTCCCAG
>JACMIS010000690.1 GCA_014381035.1 Armatimonadota bacterium | reverse complement strand
CGTCGAACCGCCGGTCGCGGGCGCGAATGGTAGCCGGGTGTCGCCGAGTTCGAAGCGCACGTCCGCGAGGGGAAGCCCGAGCGCGTCGGCGGCGATCTGCGCCAGGATCGTGTACGCGCCGTTGCCCTGGTCGTGCGTCGCGCTTTGCACCACCGCTTTGCCGTCCGCCGACAGAACGACCCGCACGTTCGCGGGGTTGTGTCCCGCCGGGTAGATCGTGGTCGCCATGCCGTAGCCGACCAGATATCGCCCCTCGCGCATCGTGCGCGGTTTCGGGTTGCGCTTCGCCCAGCCGATCATCTCCGCCGCCCGCATGTAACACTCTTTCAGGTGCTTGCTCGACCACGGCTTGCCGCTGTCGGGGTCCGTGTCGGCGTGGTTGCGCAGACGGAACGCGAGTGGGTCCATGCCCAACTTCTCGGCGATTTCGTCCATCGCGGTTTCCTGCGCCCAGGTCCCCGGCGCCTCGCCCGGCGCCCGCATCGGGCAGGGCGTCGGCAGATTCAGCTTTATCAGTTCCTGGCTGATTTCGAGGTGCGGCGACGTGTAGATCGTTTTCGTGTTCCGCCCGCACGGCTCGGTGTAGCCTGACACCGCCGACGTGTGCGTCCGCGCGTCATGCCGCGTCGCCTGGATCGCGCCGTCCTGCGTCGCGCCGAGGGCGTACACCTGCTCAGTCGCCGCACGCTGACCGGCGAGTTCAAGCATCTGCTGGCGCGTGAAGACGATCTTCACCGTCCGGTCCGCCGTTTTCGCCGCGAGTGCGCCCAGGATCGGGTTATTGAACTGCCAGCCCTTCGCTCCGAACGACCCGCCGATAAACTGCGAAACCATGCGTACGCTGTCTACTGGCATACCGAACACGTGCGCGACGATCGTCTGGTTCCCTTTCAGGTTCCGACAGGTGTCGTACAGGGTCAGTGTGTCGGCGGTGCCGCCTGCCGCCTTGTTCCAGATCGCGATGGTGGCTTGCATTTCGATGGGGTTATGGTGTTCGATGGGGGTCTTGTACGTTTCGGAAACCCGTACCGGTGCGGCATCGAACGCCGCGCGTACCGCCGCCGCGCCGCCGCCGCGCGTTTTTTGCAGTTCCTCTTCCGGGTTGCCCAGGAACAGGTCCGGGAGTGTAGTCACGGAATCGGCGGTCATCGTCAGCTTTGACGGCGCGGTGTCATACTCGACCCGGATTAATGTCGCGGCGTATCGCGCCTGTTCAAACGTTTCGGCGACCACGACCGCGACGGCCTGCCCCGCGAAATGTACCTGCGGCGTTTGTAACGGCTGATAGTCCTCGCCGAGGCCGCCGTCACCGAGCACGCGTACCTTGTTCAGCATCGCCGGGAACGGCTTTAATCGTGGCGCGTTCTCGTGCGTCACTACTTTGACGACGCCGGGCGCACGCTCGGCGGGCGCGGCATCTATCCGGCGAATAGTACCGCTCGCGGCCGTGCTTCCCACGATCACTCCGTAGGTCAGATCGGGTAGATCCAGTTCCGCCGTATATCGTGCCGAGCCGGTGACTTTTAAGCGCCCATCGCGCCGGTCTATCGGTTGTCCGATAGCTTCCATTTTGAGTATCTCCTCGCGCATCAGTGATACGGCGAAACATCGGCGGAGTATCCCGCG
>JACMIS010000689.1 GCA_014381035.1 Armatimonadota bacterium | reverse complement strand
GGGGGCGGGACCAATCCACATCACCGTGCCGCCTGTAATTTTTTCCGCGCCTCCGTGATCTGGTCGCCGTAGAAGCCGAGGGCATCCTTGCGCTCCGCTTGCGCGAGGGCGTCCCGTGCGCCGTCCCACTGCCGCAGGTTTCGGGATGCTTCGGCGCGGCTGAGGTATGTGTTCACGTCGGCGATGTTTTCTCGGATCTCGCGGTCTGTGGAACGGACGATCCCTTGCCAATCGCCCCTGTTATACAAAGTCGTGCGCCGCCCCCACTCCCGCGCGACTTTGAACTGCGCCGGGTCGCCGCCCTGGAGCGATAGTTTGGACAGGTCCGGGGCGTAGGTCGGTAGCAAATCTGTGCGTGGCTTCGGTGTAGGAAGCGTGAAGCGCATGGCGCGTTGATAGTTCTTTTTGCCGATCCGCTCGCCGAACCGCATCACCAGGTTGATCGTGCGCGGCTTCCAGTCTCCCGTCTCGGGCGTCAGCGGGACCGCGCAAACGCCGAGCAGGACTCGCCCGTCCACAACCATGCCGCGACTGCTTATTTTATCGGAGTGGTACATGAACGGTTCGATGGCTCCGGCAGTCCCGGCGTACTCGGTGCCCCGGCTGTCCGTGATTTCCATCCCGCAACCATCGCGGCGTTCGTTGAACGTCGAACCGTCCGTATACAGGATGAAAACGTCGCCGTCCCGGTTCGCTTGCACGTCACGGATCGCGATAGTGCGCGTCGCAAACTGCTTCTGCACGAGCGGGCGGGCGAACCGCTTTCCGGCGCGGATGCCCAACTCTTCCACGCTGTACGTCACGATACCAGGCGGTACGCGGAAGACCGACGGCGACACCGACAGCGTCGTATCGTAACGCAATGTACAAACCGTTCGCCATCGCCCCTTTTCGCGCAACTGTTGATCGATGCGGGCGGGAATCATTCGCTCTTTGTCGATCCAGAAGACGGAACGCCCCGGCGTCGGCGCGGACAGCATCGTGCGTTGTACCGGAGCGGAAACGGCGATTTTTTGCAGGCGTCGACCGCCCTCCTGCACCGTGCCGAGGTTTGTACCGCGCGGGTTGCGGATCGCCTGGAGAACCTGCGCCTGCATGCTGGCGGCGTCGAAGGGTGCCCGCGTACGGGAACTGGTACGCTGGTAACTCGCCTGTTTTTCGTCCGGGTAGAAGCTCCAGAACTTGCCGTCCGTGACCATCTGCGTGAAGAGTCGCCCGCCCACCGTATAGTCCTGCCGCCACGACGCGCCGAGTTGCCAGACTTCGTAGAAGATCGTTTGCCCCGGCTTTGTTTCATAGGTCAGCGAGTAATGCACACCCCGCGCGTTGCTCATGTTGGCGGAAACGGCTTCCATCGTGCGGGCGACGGACTCTTTCGGCGGGACGAGAAGTGCCAGCCCGGCGAGCGATGCGGCGACGGCAACCCCCGCCGCGAGAAAGACCGGCAACCGGCCCGGGCGAATCGCGCGGCGCGAAATGATCTGGTCGGCGTCCGCCGCGAGTTTCTCTATCCGCGCCGAAAGATCCGTGCTCGGTTCGGCAACGGGATGGAGACGGCGCATGGTTTCGTGTAGTTTCATCGGGTCGTTTCCTT
>JACMIS010000091.1 GCA_014381035.1 Armatimonadota bacterium | reverse complement strand
CAGTACTTGTACAGGTTCTGGCCGCCCGCGTAGCCGATGGGGTCCTCGCTGAGCCACCGCCCCGTCGCCGGGTCGTAGTAGCGGAACGTGCAGTAGACGAACCCCGTCTCGCGGTCCGTGTAGTAGCCCGATTGCGCGCCGAAGCCCCACAAAATTTACAAGGAAAGTAGCTCGGGTTATGAAAAGATGGTAGAAATTTGATCAGTCGTCTGACAACAAAAGCGTTGACAATTCAATGTCCTGAATGGATTGGTTCTGACTGAATCGGTTCCAAAGATTTTTCATTGCAATCAATGCTTCAGAATCCAAAGGAAACATTTCTTTCACATATAAATGCCAGGGAATGTTTCTCGGCATCTCGAATCGTAGATAGCATTCTTCTGCGAGCCAGCGTACAAAACTTTGGAAAACTTGCAATTCGATGCCACCTCGACCGGTGGCAAACCCGTCTATGAAAAGAGATAGATGGAGGAACGAGTCGCTACCCACAAACATATGCGGGTAGCGAGTCGATATCGCTATCAAGCGATCAACGGAAATATCGGAGTCGTCTCTCATTTACTTCCAACTGAGATTGTAAAATGTAGGCTCCCAGAGTCCAAGCCAATCATCGAGTGGTACAGGTTTCGTGTGATTTAGCATGTATGGATCACGGATGAAAACTGCCCCACCTTCAATGTATGCCTGGACTGAATGATCGTACCACGCAACCTCTCCTCCCCATAGATTCTTAAAGTATTTTGGTTGACCTAGAGGTTGCACCCCTTTTGCGAACTGCAAGTAATTGCCAATACGTGGTGTGATTTGCACTTCACCTCCTCCAAACTTTTTAGCTAGTTTTCGAGCGACATCGTTGCAGTCATTATGTACCCACGTACCACCGTTGATTTTACCAACAAAGTAGGTGTGCGAGTTTTCAACCTCGAAATTGTAAACTCTTTCCTCATCTTCGTTGTGGCGGGTAACTGCAGTGAGTTCCGTGTCGGATGTTTCGGTCAAGCCAGTGGCAACTCTATCGTTCATCTTCAGGTCGCCTGCCAATACGAATCCCATTCCGGTGACATAAAAGGGGTGATTTTCTGTAGTCTTGACAGTCTCGCCATTATTAAACTCCAGGGTGATCAAAGAGTTACGCGCTTGGCTGACAAAATTTCTTACGACTCGTCCAGTTACATCCCTGCCTGTTACCGGATCGCGTGATTTCACCAAATCATCACTTTTTACCTGCTCGATTGGTTTCGTCGAACCATCCGCCATTTGGACAGGCGTTCCAGCAACGAAACAGGGTCCCCAACTGGCACCTCCTCGGGTCGGTGCCAAATCGCCTAACGCGCCCGCGCCGTGAACGACGGTTCCGAGGATAGCCATTCCGCGTTCCGCGCCGCTCACGTCGCTACCCGCGATGTAGTCGTGCCCGGTGACCGCGATCACGGCCTGGTTCGCGTCGCCGACCACGGGGATGTTGCTGATGCCGTTGCTGAACTGCTTGCGCTCGCAGCTCCCGCCCTTCCACATCTTGTCGTTCGCGAACGCCTTGATGCCCGGGATGTACGCCATCCCCAGGCGGCTGGTGTCCTGGCTCTCCGGCAGGATGTCGTCCCCGTCGTCGAGACCGAGCGGGTCGCTGCCCATTACCGGGTTGTTGCCGCAGTATTTGTACAGGTTCAAGCCGCCCGCGTAGCCGATGGGGTCGCGGTTGAGCCACCGCCCCGTCGCCGGGTCGTAGTAGCGGAACGTGCAGTAGACGAACCCGGTCTCGCGGTCCGTGTAGTAGCCCGATTGCGCCCCGAAGCCCCACGGGTCGCCCGCGAACGCCGGGTGTGACGCGTTGATCCCTGGAATCTCCTGACCATACGGCCAGTAGCGAGTCCAGGTATGCAGTCCTGCGGCAAACCGCACTATGACGTTACCCCGCTCGTCGAAAACATAAAACGTCTCCGACAGCACATTGCTGTTTGGATCGGGCGGGGGGGGGCGGCTCAGATGGCGACACTGACGGCGATGGAGATGGCGATACTGACGGCGACGGCGATACCGACGGCGATACCGACGGCGACGGCGACGCCCCGCCACAGGGGTGTAACACTTCACCGTCTACAATGATCGGGTCACAGGGGTAAACCCTCCTGTCATCGCCCGCCCGGGCTTGGCTGCCTTCATCGGACGAGACCATGTTCTCGGTTTGTGAGATCGGAACATTCCCATTGAACGTCGCTCGGCTGATCAGCCCTGTCGCACCGAACGTGTTGAGCGCAATGACAGCCCCACGATTGTTTAATTCACAGACAGGAATGGTGCCGTCATACAGGAAGTAGGTCGGGCTGGAGGCGTGAACTCCCTTGAAAGCTCTTTGCCCGGAAATGGTATAGCCTGCCTTCAATAGGGGTCTCGTGCTGGCAACGCCAGACGATGAAACCATGTTACCGAGGCAATCGAATTGCATCGATTTCCCGTTATGCATGATGGGATCGCCGTTGGGCTTGTAAGAATAGCCCGAGCCAGTAGGTTGATTGCGCTCGTTATATGTCAACCCACCGGCACCGTTAAACGTCGTAGCGTTACCCATCACATCATAAGTGAAGTTAACTTCCATCGAGGTCGTGTCCGATTGCCCGGTAAGTCTGCCCTTTGCATCGTAAGTGTATTGATAGGTGCGTGTATCATAAAAGTTATGATTCCCCCCTAAAAAGTGCATGGGGACTTGGGTCCGGTTCCCCGCGGCGTCGTAGCGCATCGGGTCATTGTTTTCCAGATTACCGAGTCTTGCGAGCACGGTATGGCTGCCAGTTCTGTAGTCATAAGCACCGTAAGAAAAAATCTCAGTGGGTCGCCCGAGATGGTCCGTCTTGTAATCCGTTGTAAAGGAAAGGTCGAATCGGTTGTCCGTCCCGTAATTTCCGGTGAGAACGCTTTTGAGTTCGCCAGTATCAGTCCCGGTCGGTCGGTATTGATATTGCTGGGCGTGCCCGAGAAAGTTTCTAACCTGGATAATCCGCCCGACATCGTCGTAACTGTATTCGATGTCACCCGCGGCAGTCTTTAGACTTCGTCGGCTACCATCTGGGTTGTAGGTATATCGGAGTTGCAATGCGACTGGTACCGGCGCATCTTGGCACAGCGGTCCATCGTAGCGAGTGGTAACCGAACTCACCATGCCGCCATGTGTGGCGTATTCCACGTGCACCGTGCCGGTCCCGTCGGTTTTGGTCACCATTCGACCGTAATTGTCATAGGAGAACGTAGCGTTGTTCTTGCTATTCGGACCGTCGGTCGTCGTACCATCGGATTCCGAAAACCGCACCGCCGAGAGTGCGCCATCGGGCGTGTTATACTCGTAGCGTGTGACTACACCGGTCGCATCCCGCACGGCGAGCGGCCTTCCCGCGCCGTCGTATTCAAGATAACTGGTCGTTTCGCCCCCAGGCGTATTGACATGTTGCAGGCGACCTGCCGCGTTGTATAGATATCCGGTCTGCGTCGAATCGGGGTGAATCAACGCGTCAAGGCGGTAAGCCTCGTCATACTTAATACCAAACGGCTCCGCGTTGCTGGGCGTGTTTTTCGTGCCCGTTAACTGGCCCTCGCGTCCGAAAATGGGTTCGGAATCGCGAACGATATTGCCAGCGTTGTCGTACAGGGTCGTACGATTGGCAGGTCCCCCTGGATACAGATATTTGACTGCGACAAGGTCTGGAAAACTGCCCGCCGGGTTCACCGGTTCAGGGTAGTGAACAGAAGTTGGTTGGTTAGCCCCATTGTATGAGATCTGCGAGACTCGCCCGGCTCCGTCTTTAGCGGAAATCAGGTTTCCCTGAGGGTCATAATCGAGATGTGCCACTACGGCACCAGTGCCGTCGGTAATCGTTCGCGGTTGGCCGATCGCGGGAGAAGAGGCACCGTTAGCACTTTGCCCGGTATAGGAGAAGGTTCGGGTAATCGTGTTATAATTCGGACCAGGAGAGCTTACTTGGGTGACGTTACCAAGGGTATCGTACTGATAGGAAGCCATCCCCATCCCGTTACCGGTCGGCGAGGGGTATTGAACGCTCGCGACGTTATAGGAGTTTCCAGCATAGGAAATGAAACTACTGCCGACACCGGGCGTTTGTACTTGAATCAGGCGCGGAAAACCAACCACATCGGTGGATTCATAGACGTTACGAGTGGTAACCCCGCGCGGCGAAGTCGCGGTGAGGAGCCGTCCGTACTGGTCGTAGGTGAATGACGACGTCCTGCCCGTGCCATCACTGACCGTATCAGGTTGCCTTGCGTTTGAGCCATAGGACGCCTGGAAAAGTTTGTGGGTATTCGTGGCGTCGGTACGACTCGTCTCCGACATGTGGTTGTTATATTCGGATGTGTATGACGTGATGACCACAGTGGATTCGGGAGGAGCCGGGGCATCTGACGGGTACCGAATGCGTACGAGAAAAGCGACCTTAGTCTTAGTAGGCGTGACTTTGGTAAAACGGGTTATCTTCTCGTTTGCATCTTCAAGTTCCCTGACCTCCATGGTACCGTTGGTGTGGTAACGGATAGTAGCCGTCTCCGTACCTACCCCCTTCGGAGATGGCACCGTATGCGATGACAAGCAGAACATCCCACTGTTCCCACCGCTGGGAACATAGGTGTATCCATACTTGCTACTCACACCGCCCGGAGAGTTGGCAATGCCCCGAATGTGCAAAACGGATGTCAGAAGCCGAAATTCCTCCGGGGGATCACCGGCAAGGGGAGGTGCAGGCAACGCTCGCGTCTCAACCGTATACGTGACGCTCCTCCCATAGCAATCCGACGCCGTAACCTCGCGTCCCTCTTCCGTCGGTGTTGCCTGAACATTGAGGAGGATTCGACCATTACTTTCCTGACGAACCCGCAAATAGGGGGCAGTGGTATTTCCTTGATCCGACTCAATTGAAATGCCGTGCCCCTGTCGATCACTCATGTACTGGACATAGGCATTGGCGATAATGTAGCCAGCCGGGTTCGAGGCTACGCGTTGTGTGCTCCACGAACTTCCGTCCAAATGGTATATAATCCACTGGTAAGTGGTCGCACCCTGATAAGGGGGCGGCGGACCAGTCTTCAGCTCCATGATGCGAAAGGGCAGCCCGCCCCCCTCTATTTCGCATGACGACAAACCATTCGAGGTATTCGTTCGGGTGAATCGTACTCGTGATCCATTCGGCAAAACTAGGTGACGCGGTTCACTCGCACCGGCTATCCGCACCCAGGAATTGTACGGATGAGACCACCCAGTGCCCAGCAACGTCTCCGGGTCGCTCGGGTGACCCGGGTTCGAATAGCCGCGCATGCTGTGGTAGATGCGCTTCCAAATCACAGACGGTCCCGTCGGGTTGTATATTACCAAGTCAGGCTTCGGCATGAACTCTTCTTCAAGTGTAGAAAGGTTCACCGGATCATCGCAACCGGGTCCCCCCTCGCCCTGGCCGCCCCCCTGCGTCGGACAGGAAGAGGAGTTTATGCAGCGCAAGGAGTGGATGTCAAAACCGCAGTTCCGTGTTGGGAAGTTTTCCGGCTGCTGACGCCCGACGGCCATCACGCTGAGCGCACGCGCCATCCCGGCGAGACCGACGGGAGCAGGAGACACGGCAATCACTTCGCTCGCTTCCATTGCGTTCCATTGATCCCATGAGAGGGTAACGTTTCCGCCCGGCCACTCGCCACAGTCCGAACAGGCGTACGTGACCGCCTTATCGTCGGTTTTCAATACCGCGACGAAATGATCATGCTCCACGAAAGCGATCAGCGGCTTGGGAAGCGATTTGATAGTTTTCGGGTCGGCGCGATGAAAAACTCCTTCCACGTCGCCGAGTTTGTCACACGCCTCCACGATGTCCCGGTTGGAACTGCCGCGCCCGGTGATACGGATCGAAGGGAGCACGTCCTTTCGGTCGTAGGACAAGCCCAGTTGTTTGCGACACATCGCCAGTGCCGCCGCACCGCATTCCGGGTCGAGACGCGGGGGTTGCGGGATGCCGAGCGCGGCGTGGCTATCATTGTAGCCCTG
>JACMIS010000688.1 GCA_014381035.1 Armatimonadota bacterium | reverse complement strand
GCCAACGTGAACGCCGAGCGTCGGGACATAAAAACCTACTCTTTCGTTTCCTCCGGCGCATCGCCGAACAGTCGTTGTACTGCCTGCCCGATTATGCGGACGCCGAAGTTACCGAGCGCATGGCGGCGCAGTTTTCCCTCACTATCAAACTGTATTCTAAACCTTCTTGCATGACAATCCGGGGTAAAATCCCTATGGAGGCAGGAGAGGAAGATGGCGGAACGAATCACGGATAAAGACCCGGCGACGAAGCTAGCACGCAAGCGGCTATCCGTTCTGGAGCTGTCGCAGGAACTAGGTAGCGTCAGTAAAGCGTGTAAACAAGCCGGGATGGATCGGACGAGCTTCTATGAATGGAAGCGACGGTTCCAGACGCACGGCTTGGAGGGCTTGAAAGACCTACCGCCGGTGGTAAAGAATCATCCGCAGACCACGCCGGAAGCAGTGCGGGAGCGGATCATGACTCTGGCGATGGAGCAACCAACTAGAGGGTGTAACTACCTCGCCAACCTCCTGGCGAAGGAAGGCATCAGTGTTTCCTTCGTCAGCATCCAGAATATCCTCAACCGGGCGGGACTCGGCAGCCGGTACGAGCGGTTGTTGGCGTTAGAAAAGCAAGCTCTCGGCAAAGAGATCGAACTGACACCGGAGCAGGTCAAACAGATCGAACAAGCAAACCCTGTGTTCAAGGAGAGGCATGTCGAGTCGTCGCGCCCCGGTGAGCTGCTGAGTCAGGATACGTTTTACGTGGGTAACTTCAAGGGAGTCGGTAAGGTGTATCTGCACACGGTGGTAGACACTTTCGGATCATTCGCTTGGGGCGTCCTGGGCACAAGTAAGCAGCCGGAATGGGCGGTCAGCACGCTTTACAACGACGTTTTGCCCTTCTTCGCTGAAAAAGAAATCGCTGTGGAAGCGATCCTAACAGATAATGGGCGCGAGTTCTGCGGCAAGCAGAATCAGCACCCTTATGAGTTATTTCTTGCCTTGAATGACATCAAGCACAAGCGGACGAAGGTACGCTCCCCGCAAACCAACGGCTTCGTGGAGCGATTCCACCGCACGGTGCTCGACGAGTTTTTCCGTATCAAGATGAGGACAACGTTCTATGAGAGCGTGGAAGCATTACAGAGTGACCTGGACGAGTGGATACGGTTTTACAACGAGGAGCGGCCGCACCTAGGGTACCGGAATATGGGGAGGCGACCTCTGGACACCGTCTGCCTTTTCCTTCAAGAGCAGAAAGAAAAGCAGAACGCGACCGGCGAACCGTTCGACGAAACGGATTGTAACTCAACCCGACCGGCTCCGCGAGCGATATACTCTGCCCCGCCGACAAACCGATACCGCTTTTTTGCGATAACACCCGCTCGACCGTGAACGGTCCTCTTGACCATTCACTGTTGACGTAACGGTTCGTATCGCCGTCGTCTTCTTGATCGAAGTAGGTCACGCGGTGCTCCCGATCAAGGAATCTTTGCGTCGGTTTTCCCACAATGATTGCATCGGCGCGGAGGCGGCTTAAGGTAAAATCGTAGCCCATTTGCGCCTCTAAAGAAGAGGTCTCAATAACGCTCACATCCTTTGGAATGTGAACTAATTCACCTTCGGGTATCTCGCTTGTTCTTTTCACGTCTTGATTCGGTTTTTTCTTCCCATCTTGCC
The DNA here is from genome assembly GCA_014381035.1 of Armatimonadota bacterium. The sequence goes on along the minus strand of JACMIS010000688.1, from coordinate 1,988 downwards.
CCACGTTTTTGGTCGCGGTCCGATCCGTTGAGAATTGTTCCGCGCAGGACGACAGGGCAATACATGTTGCGAACGTCATGAGTAGGTATAATTTTTGTTTCATCATTGCCCCCACTTCGCCTGTCAATGAGTGACGCAACTGCTACCATCTTATTTAACACAAGACACCAGTAGCCTGTCAACTTGCTATAAATACGTGTTTATTGACGGGTCAAGACGGTTACTACGGCCCACATGGACCAATCTTCGCGAACGTGATGCCGTACTGAGCCGTCAACTCCTCGCGCAGTCTCTGTTTGTTAGTTTTTATACCTTCCGGTAGGAATCCGTTCGTCGCGTCTATCTCGTCTTCGCAATCCGTGCCGTCGGTGTTAAACCTTCCCAGGTTGAAGTTATCGATGCCGTAGGTCCCGTCTGTCCCGCGATTGACGAACAAGACATATCGGCTACCTTGTTTGAGTTCGAAGCAGTCTTCCAGGATAGAACGGACCGCCCCCGATCCGGGCGTGAGCACTACCCCGACAGGTTCCACCACCTGCTTTATTTGTCCCGTAATCAAGTTATTACCCGACTTCTGAAACAAGACTCGCTCGACAATGAACGGTCCGGTAGACCATTCCATACCTACACGCTCAATCGCCGCCTCATCTTCTTTTGGCAGGTAACTGACTCCGTGCTCACGTTCGGCGAAAGGCTGGGTCGGTCTCCCATAGATGATTGCGTCGAATGTTTGAGTGGCGGCCGTTACAGTTGTCGCATAGCCTATACTAGCGTCAGCAGTGACAACATTTGCATTATCTAATTGAACACCCTTCGGTATTCTGACAGATCCATGCTTTTTCGTTATCCTGACAGTGTCATACCTTTGATGAACCGTACTCTGTACAGTCCTTTTGGCACAGGAAGGAAGGAGCATCATGGCAGATAATAGAACGACGATCGGTAAATGTTTCATCATTGCCCCCACTTGTTTTCCGTTGCCACCTGTCATACGCAAGAACATTTGAAGACTTCAATGCCGCCAAGCGAGAAGTTGTCCCGTGATTCACTTCGTTGTTTTTACTTGCGCCCGAGGCGGTAACGTAAAAGCCGCCGAATAAAAATTCCGCGGCACAACACGAAAACAGCGGCATCGTGATCGATGCCGCTGTTCGCATGTTTTTTCCGGTCAGTGACGATTATCTAGTGCCGCTGACGGTGCGCGTTTCCGCCACTTTTCGGAGCGAGAGCCGCCACATACCGCGACCGTAGGTGGATACGTTCAGGTAACCGGTTCTCGGAGTCGCTTTGAGCGCGGTGATTTCCACGCTCGGCAGACCGAGCGGGGCGGTGGCGTTCTGCCACGACACGCCGCCGTTCGACGTGTAGAAGACGCCGATGTCGGTCCCGACGAAGAAGTCGGTGGTCGGGCGATCCGGAACCCGCTCGATGCAGTTCGCGGGGTTATCCGGGAAAGCACCGACACCCGTCCCGGCGAGCGAGGCGAACGTCGGGGTCGTGCTACCGGCGTTCACGGAGCGATACACATGCGCCGATCCGGTCCCGGAAAGGGTGACCACGACATCGTTCGGCAGGGTCGGGTGGACATTGATCGAAGTAATAGCGCGGTTCGGTAGCAGTGCTCCTGCCAAGCGACCATCGCTGATTTTCCGCCAGGTCGCCCCTCTGTCGCTACTCACCCACAAACGCGCGTCGGTGGTGCCGACATAGATGCGGTTGGGATCGGACGGTGCGACAGTGATGCATTGAACCGAGTGCCCCTGACCACCGTTCGCCAGTTGTTCGTTACCGAGGCGTGCTTCCCAAGCCTGAGTCGCCTCGCTGAATCGCCACAGGTAATCCGTACCGACGTAGTACGGATGCGGGGTAGTCGGGTCAATCGTGGAGATCGTTATGAACGGTCTCCTGTCAGTACCCAGCACGGGTTGAATGGGTTCGCCAGCATTATTCGCGAACGCGTTCCCGGTGCGGAAGACATTCACTTCCTG
>JACMIS010000687.1 GCA_014381035.1 Armatimonadota bacterium | reverse complement strand
TCCCCGACGTGTGCCCGGATCTGATCGGAGAATTCGGCGAAGACTCCCTCCCAGTCGTTGCCCGCGAAGCCGCGCACGAACTCATCCCGCCGGACCGTGATCTTCGCCTTACCCGTGTGCGCGACGAAGCGTTCTCGGAGTGACTCGGAGTTGGCGTTGATGTGTTGCGCGACGCCCTGCGCGATGAGTAGCCAGATCATGTCGGGGGACAGAACGAGCGGTCGGTGCTCATCGTAGGCGAGATTGACGGCGTAGAGAAACGTGTGGGCGGGTTCCGTCCCCGGCGACACGAGCGGCTTCGTGTCGCGCGAATACGCCTCCAACGCCACGCCATCCCGCCCGATAGTCGCGGCGAGACCCTCCGGGTAGGATACCTCGGGCAGCGGGCGCGTCGCCCGCTTCACATCCGAGACGGCGAACGTAATACCTGCCGGTTGTTCCAATTGTGTCATAAACGGGTCCATTTTGCTCCCCTTTCCGCGTCACCCACCGTCCGGAACCTCACAACTCCTGTTATTTTACCTGAAAGTAGCCGGGCGGTACAAACGCGGGATGACTTAGCACAGAAGGTACTCCGAACGATAGGGAGGCATATGAGTATTAAAGAGGATTGTAAAGACACGGGCGAGGGTTATTTTCTACTGGAAGCGGGCGTTTCTGTCCCGACGCGTATTTTTTTCTCGCAAAAGTTGTACGCCGCCTCCGAGGACGGGTTGTACAGTCAGATCAAGAACGCAACCGAGTATCCCGGTGTGGTAGATGTCGCAGTAACGCCGGATGCCCATATCGGGTCCACGGTGCCGGTCGGGTCGGTGATCGCGACCGACGGAACATTGCTTCATTCGCCTGTCGGATACGATATTGGTTGCGGGATCCTGTGTTTTCGCTCCGATGTGCCTGTTTCCAAAGGGCGCGACGAAAAACTCAAGCGCAAGTGGAGCGAGGAAGTGATGAAGCGGGTCGGTATCGGCGTCGGACAGCGCGGACATGTCTCGGTAACGCGCCGGGGCTTGCAGGAGATCATCCGGAACGGCGCGGACGCGCTGGATTATAAAGATCAGCAGACAGAGCGACCGTTCCTGCCGGTTGACGATTCCTGGACCGCGCCCGCGAAAGCCCTGGAAAAAGGGTTACAGCAACTCTGTTCGCTCGGCGGGGGCAACCATTTTATCGAACTGCAGTATGATGGCGACGGCTACCTGTGGGGTATGATCCATACCGGCAGTCGCGGCTTCGGTTACCAACTGGCAGCGCACTATATCGCGCTTTCCCGCGACGAGATGAAGGCGCGTGGCAACAAGGCAAACCTGGACGCGACCTACTTTCTGCCGGATTCGCCCCACTGGAACGGCTACAAAAACGCCGTCGCGGCGGGCGGCAACTTCGCGACCGCGAACCGGTTGATGATCTGGGAGCAGGTCGCCACCGCGTTCCGGCGCGTGTTCGGCACCGATCCCGAACTGTATTACGAGATTTCGCACAATCTGGCACAGGAGGAAACCCTCCCCGACGGGCGCACGGCGTGGGTGCATCGCAAGGGAGCGACGCGGGCATTTCCGGCAGGGCATCCCGCGCTTGCCGGGACGAAATGGGAGACCACGGGACACCCGGTGCTGATTCCCGGTTCGATGGGCGACGCTTCCTACGTGCTGCTTCCCCGGGCGGGCGCGGGAAAATCGCTGTATTCCGTCAATCATGGTTGCGGGCGGTTGCTTTCGCGGAGCGAGGCGCGGCAGCGGTTCTCGCAAAGCGGGGTCAATAAGCAGATGAAAACGCTTGGCGTACTGGTCAACGGCGGCGGGGTAGATGTGCCGATTGACGAGTCCCCCGGCGTCTATAAATCGGCAAAGGATGTTCTCGCGGCGGTCGTCGCGGCGAATCTCGCCGAAGTACACACTACCCTCACGCCCCTGGCTACCATCAAAGGCGTGGAATAATCTCACTCGCGATACGTTACTCTATGGATCGGACACGATGGCGGAGGCAGGTGTCACTTGACCGGCGAGTACATCGGGGCTATGATGAACGCAACGCAACGAAGTGGAAACGAATCGGACCATGTATTTATGACTCAACTCGACCGCCGCGCCTTCCTGCAGGGCGCGGCAACAATGGCAGGTTCCCTGACCGCGCTCGGCTCCACGCCGGAGACGACCGCCGCACTCGCCCCCGCAGCCCGTAAATGGCGCGGCGTCAACCTCGGTGGCTGGCTGGTGCTGGAAAAATGGATGACGCCGTCTGTGTTCGCGGGCGTAGACGCAGGCGACGAGTGGACGTTCTGTCAAAAGTTGGGCAAAGCGGCGGCGACTGCGCGAATCAAAAAACACCGGGACAACTGGATCAAAGACAGTGATTTCGCCTGGATCGCGGCACGCGGCTTGAACGCCGTCCGTCTGCCGGTCGGCTACTGGATCGCCGAGGAAGCACCGCCCTATGTTTCCGGCTGGGACACCGTGGAACGCGCCTTTCGCCTCGCGAAAAAACACGGGTTGGGTGTGTTACTCGATCTGCACGGTGCCCCTGGTAGTCAGAACGGGATGGACCACAGCGGGCATTCGGGCGAACTCGGCTGGCACGGGAGTCGGAGCAATATCAACCACACGTTACGCGTCCTGGAGAACCTCGCACTCCGTTGCAAAGGGTTCGACAATCTTCTCGGTATCGAATTGCTGAACGAGCCACGCTGGGACGTGCCGATGGACGTGATCAAACAGTTTTACAGGGACGCTTACCCGCGCGTGCGCAAACACCTCAGGGCGGACCGTGCCGTGGTCATTCATGACGCCTTCCGCTCCGGCGAGTGGGCGGACGGGTTTGGGAAAACCGGCATGACGAATCTGATTCTCGACACGCACCTGTACCAGTGTTACACCGACGACGACCGTAAGCGAGACATGCACGCGCAGGTCGAACTCGCGGTACTGGGGCGGAAGCGGCAGTTGGACAACATGCAAAAACACCTGCCGGTCATCGTCGCCGAGTGGTCGTGCGGGTTGCCCCCGGAATCGCTACGCGGGCTGGACGGGTTCGAACGCGATACGGCGATGCGGGCTTACGGCGACGCACAACTCCTGAGTTATGAAACGACGCGCGGGTGGTTTTTCTGGAACTATCACATAGAAAGCGGCGGCGGATGGAGCTTCCGCGACTGTGTAAAACGAGGCTGGCTCCCGTCCCGATACTCCTAGGTGCCGGAACATCATTTCGGGGGCGGCATCATTCGCATGGCACCGTCCGATTGTGGCAACAGCATGCTGATAATTTCCTGGCAGACCCGAAGCGCGGGCGTGCGCGGTTGGGAGCGGCTCCAACGATGGGCGCCGCCGTAAAGGCTCCAGGAAAGTACGGTCGCTACTGTCTCCCTCCGGCTCCCCGGAAACAAACGGGCGTACCCCGCGCCGTCCGCGAGCCACATTTCCAGCACTTCGTAAATCCCCTGCTGTACCGCCGTCCCCACCGTTTCCTGTAATTCAGCGGTCGTTTCAGGGCAAGCGTCATTCATACTCCCTACGAAATCGAATACCCCCAATGCCAGTTCCAACAGGTTTTCGTGTGTCAGCGGCGGCTTTTCGGTGAACCGGCTCATCAAAGCCTTCCGTAGATCCGTCGTCAGTGCGCTACGTGCCAGTTCCTCCTTGTCCGTGTAGTGCGCGTAAAACGTCGCCCGGTTCACCGTCGCGCGAGCCGCGATCTCCTGCACGGAGATAGACGAAAACCGCTTCTCCCGCATCAGGGAGCGCAGGGCGTCCCGGAGCAGGTTACGGGTCCGGCGCACGCGCGGGTCTACCGGTTCTCCCAGCGATTCACAACCCGTAATATTTTTTCCCGACATATGGCGTCCTTTGTTGGATAAGCGACAAACACGGGGTTTCGTCCGTGGAACGGCTCCTATTCCCCTGTGTATTATACGACAGATGTTGCTTATGCGTCGAGTGACGCATAAACATCACGAAAGGAATGCATATGAAAAATCAAGTCAATACCGCGACCAAAGTCGTCTACTGGGGTAGCACCGGTTTGTTCGCGTTGATGATGGCAAGCTCGGCTATCGGGTACCTGACCTCGGATTTCTTCGCGAAGGCGTTCGCGCACCTCGGCTTCCCGGACTATTTCCGCGTCGAGTTAGGCATCGCCAAACTTCTCGGGGTGATCGTCCTGCTGACTCCGGTCCCGCAACGGGTGAAAGAGTGGGCTTACGCCGGGTTTGCGATCACGATGATCTCCGCTTTCATCGCCCATGCGGCGGTAGACGGGATCGCGACGGGAATTCCCCCGCTGGTCGCCCTTGTGATACTGTCGAGTTCCTACATCTGGCAGTCCCGGATGCGCGATCTGCCGAAACCCGTCCCGGTCGGTTCGCCGGTCCCGGCGGGATGAGTTTTCTGGCTCGGGTATACTCGGGGCTATGGGAATACCCGCCTTCGCCCTGGAACGCTACTTCGCCCGTTGGGAGTTCGTCGCCCCCTATCTCCTCTGCTCGTCCGACCTTGAAACGATGGGGATGGGCGAACTCCTTGCTATGGCGGACGTGGAAACCCGCTCCCTCTGGGAAAATCTGACGCTCGGTTACACGGAATACGCCGGGCACCCACTCCTCCGCGCCGAAATCGCTCGCCTGTACAGTTCGGTGACACTGGATGACGTGTACACCTTCGCGGGCGCGGAGGAGGCGATCTATGTGTTCATGCGTGCCGTCCTGAACGCGGGCGATCATCTCATCGCGTTCGCGCCGGGGTATCAATCGCTCTACGAAGTCGCCCGTAGCGCGGGGGCAGACGTGACGGTGATCCCGCTAACTATGCAAAACGGCTGGCGGGTAGACCCCGAAGCCGTGCGCCTTGCCGTGACGCCCGCGACCCGGCTGATAATGGTCAATGCGCCCCACAATCCGACCGGGACGTTGCCCGACGCTGCGACGTTCGGCGCGATCACCCGCGTTGCCCGCGACGCCGGTGCATATCTATTCTGCGACGAGGTGTACCGATTTTCGGAGTACGCGCCGGAGTCGCGCCTGCCCACCGCCGCCGACGTGTACGAACGCGGCGTCAGCCTAGGTGTTTTGAGCAAGTCGTTCGGTCTCGCCGGTCTGCGCACCGGCTGGCTGGCGACCCGCGACCGCCACGCGCTCCACCGGGTTGCCGCGTACAAGGATTACACGACCATCTGCAACAACGCACCGGGCGAGATTCTCAGCATTATCGCCCTGCGTTCGCGGGAGCGCATAGTGGAGCGGAACCTTTCCATCGTCCGGGCAAATCTCGTCCTGCTCGACGCCTTCTTTGAACGCCACGCGGGAACGTTCGACTGGGTCCGCCCGCAGGCGGGCGGGATCGGGTTCCCGCGCCTCCGACGCGACGCGCCTATCGACGAGTTCGTGAAGGAATTAGTCCACGAACAGGGTGTTCTGCTCCTCCCCGGCTCGGTCTATGACGACGCCCCATCTGCGTTCGCCGCCGGGAATCATTTCCGCATCGGTTTCGGGCGAAGCAACTTTCCCGAAGCCCTGGCGCGTTTGGAAAGATTTTTATAATGCCGGTTCGTGGTGATTGGACCAGATGATCCGCGTCGTTCGGGGGGATGAATCCCCACGATCATTCATGGCTTCAAAAACTGAGTCGGTACAATGACCATTGATACGGCTACCCGGTAACATGCCGTCAGGAGATTGAATCCGTTGAACGAGGGGCAGATAGCCGCGTTAATTGCAGGGGTGATGGGTGTACCGCCGCGAAACGTCACTCACATGACGTTCGGTCACAACAGCGTCACCTATTCGGTCGCCCTACCAGACCGCGAGGTGATTGTGCGGACCAACGAAAACGCCGCGGTGTTCGCCGACACGGAGCGGAACATGAGCATCCTTGCCCGGCTCGGCTTACCCGTCCCCCGCGTCCTGTTCAGCGACCTGACGAAAACAACATGCCGGTCAGCGTATCTGATCCTGGACAAGATTCCGGGGCGGGACCTGCGCTACGAACTGTCCGGGATGACGGCGATGCAGATGACGCGTCTCGCGGCACAGATCGTCGGTTTTCAGCGCACGGTGGCGACGCTGCCACCGGGGAACAGTTTCGGATACGTGTCAATCGGCTCTCGCGGGCGGTTCGCTACCTGGCGGGAGTTATTCGAGAACGAATTGCGCGTTGCCATCGATTGCCGGGACGACCCGGAACTGGCACCGTGGACGGAACGCATTCGGGTACTCCTTCCCTTTTTTTATCCCTATTTCGCTCAGGTATCCCCGACCTGCTTTCTGGACGACATCACGGTCAAAAATGTAATCGTGGAAGACGGGGAGTTGCGCGGTCTGATCGATTTCGACGTGGTGTGTTACGGCGACCCGTTGTTTAACGTCGGGCTGACGGCGGCGGGCGTGATCGCCGATGTGGGAGAGCACCGGTTAGTCTACGTCGAAGAACTGTGCCGCTTATGGGGTTTGAAACCGCTACAGTATCAGGTCGTCCGGCTTTACTCGGCACTGTTCGCCATCGCGTTCCTGCTTCGTTCCGAATACCGAGCCGCCGACGGCTGGAGCAGACGGGCAATCGCCGCCGTTAAACGGTGGGTGACGGAACTGGAGGTTTACTGGCACGATAAGTGACACGCGTCACAGTCGCATGTGCGGCACGTCACATACTGTCTGATCGCTCCGTGGGATAATAGCGTCGTACAAGTGACCTATACCAATCACTTGCGGAGATTTAAAATCCATGTATCAAACCTCGAACAATTTCGTTTCTCGATCCAGCCAGCCCGACGCCTCCTACACAAAATATATGTCGCTGAAATACGCGCAACCGTCGCCGAACGCCCCGGTGCGAACTCAGACCACGCACGACGTTATCGAATCGGCGAACGGCGCGTTCTCCGCCCCGAATCTCGCCGGGAAGACCCCTTTCGGCGGCGACATCACCGGCAAAGTTTACCTGCGGTCGGTACACGGTTCCGAAACGCCGTACGCGGTGCAGTTTTATTTCGAGCGCGATCCGGCAGAAAAACACAAAGGGGAGTTGCTACGCATCTTCTCCCGCACCGGTGTTCACTTACTCGACTGGAAGCAGGTCGGCGATTCCCTGCAAGCCGAATTGAACGCGGCGGCTTGGGTCACAGTACATGACGGGCATGATTTCGGGGCACGGGTGTTGATTCGGATCACGGTAAATCGAAGCCGTCCCGACGCCCCGCAGGAAATCGAACTCTTTCTTTCCGCCGACAATCGCCGCTACAACAACGCTCGCATCTTCAAAGTCGTCATGCCTGTCACCGCCGGGGAACGAGGCGCGATTCATGTAAAGCAACGCGTCTCACTTGCGGCTTAGGGTTTGACACGATTATCCGGTCACGGTACAGGACGGCG
>JACMIS010000686.1 GCA_014381035.1 Armatimonadota bacterium | reverse complement strand
CGCGGCGTCCGTTTCGCCGCCGCCCGAGCACTGCGGGACGTCGCGAAGACCGGGGCGACACCAGAAACAGCGGTGTTGCTACTGTCCCGTCTCGCGAGTGAGGGTGACCCGGCGGTCGCTTCCCGTCTCGCGTTCGCCCTTTCGCGATTCGGCGGCGACGGTGCGGATACCAGTATCGCTTCGCTTCATGAAACGCGCACGGTGGCACTGCTTTCCGCACTCGACCGGGGCGATATGACCGGGTTGGCGTACAAACAGACTCTCGCCGCTGTCGCGGAGATGGGACTCGGCGAGGAAGCGTTCTACCCGTACCTCGGCTTGAACGAATTGGCGCGGGATCAGGCGGTCAACCGTCTTGCCGAGGAGATCCGCCGACTTTTGCATAAAGCGGGTGCCGACACGGATGCCCCTTCCGTCAACGCGGCGGTGGATGGCTATACACAGGGATCGTATTCCGACGCCGTCCGCGACCTGGCACGCCTCAGTGCGTTGCACACGACTCCGGAAGGGGAGAATGCGTTTCAGGCGGCGGCGGTGCTGGGGGCAATGGCGCGGCGGCGACGGCAGGATACCGACGAGCCACACCCGGAAGAGTTATTACTCGCATTACTGCTGGCGAAAGCCGCGCTAACGGACGGAAAGTAGCGGGGGGCGAATGCCCTTTTACTGTTGAAACACGCGCTGTCCACCGACATACGTGGCATGGACGGTGAGCGAATCATCTACGAGAACAAAGTCGGCGTCGGAACCGGTCGCGATTCTGCCCTTGTTCGTCATTCCCAGTGCATCCGCCGCGTTTGTCGCCGAGAGGCGAGCCAGCGTATCCCATTCAACGCCGGACCATGCGCGGATATTTCGCACCGCTTGCGCCATGGTCAGCACAGAACCGGCGAGCGTTCCGTCGGGAAGCAACGCCTTGCCATTCGCCACCGCGACCGCATGCCCCCCTAAGTCATACGTCCCGTCCGATGCGCCCGCGCCCGCCATCGCATCGGTTATCAAAATCACGTCCCGGTCTCCCTTTGCCGCCAGTGCCAACTGTGCGATCTCGGGGGCTACATGATGACCGTCGGAAATAACCTCGCAACGCATCCGCTTGTCGGTCAGCACGACGCCGAGAATACCCGGATTCCGATGGTGGAGGGGCGGCATCGCATTAAACAAATGTGTCGCATGCGCCTGCGCCACGATATCCAGAGCGGTTCGTGTTTGCTCCGCCGTCGCGTCCGTATGCCCGAACGACACGACGATACCGCGCTCCCGGCAGATCCGCATCAGTTCGTCCGCGCCGGGCTCCTCCGGGGCGAGTGTGATCAGTTTCAGCGCGTCGCCCGCGATTTCCAGCCAATCGGCGAACTCTGCCGCGTCATAGGGACGGACGAACTGTTTCGGTTGCGCCCCCGGTCGCTTTGCCGAGATATACGGACCTTCCAGATGGATGCCGAGTACCCGCGCCCCATCCGGGCAAAAGTCTGCCCCTTCCTCGTATGCCTGTCGCGCTGCCGCGAGCGCGGCAGTAATTTTTTCCCGGCTCTGCGTCATTGTCGTTAGCAGGAGTCCGGTGGTGCCGCTTCGGGCGTGGGTGCGGCAGATCGTTCGCAGAGCGTCCGGCGTCGCGTCCATCGTGTCCGACCCGCCGCCGCCATGAATATGAATATCCAAAAATCCCGGTAGTAGAGTGAACCCGGTGGCGTCTAGAACCTCTCCATTCGAGGCACCTTCGATAAACCTTCCGTTCTCGATACCGATAGAACCGTGGTTCACTCCACACTCGGAGACGATCCGTGCATTCTGAATAATCACCGATCCGTCGCCCTGTTGGTTTCACCGGTCGGACGACCTGCTTCTGGATTTGCTGGTGGAGTCCGTTTGTCGCTCATCGGGATCGGGGTAGGGGACGGTAGCGGCTGTGTTGGCGTCAACTCCGCGATCCGAGCCTTTAACTCCGCGTTCTCTTTTTCCAGTGTATCGATCCGCGACAGTACTTCGCCGAACTTCGACTGGACTTCTTCTATCGAACGTTTCGTCTCCACTTTATTCTGCTGGACCTGCTCCTGCACCTTTTTGATATTCGGTTTATTGAGCGTTTGCGGGTCGAACGCGTGCGACTTCCAGAGCCAGAAGCTTGCCGCCCCTAAAATCGCTACCGGGGCGAGCGAAACCAATATCAGAGACGAAAGGGGGGGACCGGCGCGTCCCTCTTTCGGCTCGAAGGCGCGCACCAATCCGATAGAAAGAAGGTATAAACCTGCCATCGGGACCGCCATCATCAGCATCGTCAGCGGGTCGTTCGACGGAGTGAGGGTCGCCGCGGCGACAAAGATGACCACGGTGGCTTGCCGCCAATATTTGGTCATCAATTCGGCGTTGATGATTCCGATGCGGGCAAGAAACAATAAAACCACGGGTAGTTCAAAGCCGATCCCGAACGCCAGCATGATCTTCGCCGTCAGCAGGATATACGCCTTCGGGTCCTGATTTAGAACAACATTATCAATATTGTTCAGAAAGCCTGCCATCCAGCCGTAGCAGGCGGGAAGAGACGCATATGCGGTGGCAATCCCGGCAAGAAAAAGCAGGATCGAGAACGGCGCAAGGAATGTGATCGGCTTTCGTTCCTCGGGCGTGAGGGCAGGCTCGACAAATCCCCATAATTCCAGGGTGATGAAGGGGAATGCGATGGTGATCCCGGCGATGAATGAAACCTGCATCTGTAGAAGAAACGGGTCAACGACATTCGTGAACATATACTGAGAGTTATTCTGGCTCAGGATCGGTTGCAAGGGGTAGGAAAACAGCGCGAATATCGGGTCGAAATAGTAATACGCCAAGATCATACCGACGATCAGATACAGTGCGGCGCGGAATAGGCGGGTACGCAGTTCGGCTAAATGCTCGACTAATTCCATCTGCGCTTCGTTCGTTCGCGGTGAGTTTGCCATAGTTGGTTTGATTATACCGCGCGCGCCGGTCCGAATTCGTAGTTTCTCTATCGGGGCAGACGCTCTAAAAGTTGG
>JACMIS010000685.1 GCA_014381035.1 Armatimonadota bacterium | reverse complement strand
CCGGAAACACCGCTTTGAATAAAGCTCAATCCCGCGAAAACCGCAGAATCGCATCATCCGCACTAATTGGACACGGACGCTGCTCTGCCGCCTTCTCTTCGCTGGCGAACCCGCCGAACTGCGGGTTGGCGAGGGCGTTGTAGCACATGATGAACGACCGGCGGTGCTTGTCGGAAACGTTCGGACCGGAACAGTGCAGCAGGTTGGAGTGGAAGAACAGTGCCGAACCGGGTGTCATTTCGACGTACACCTTCTCGAACAGGGTTTCGATCTGTGGCATGCGCGCCGGGTCCGCGCCGGTCTGGGCGCCGACTTTGCCGTGCTCCAACCGTCCCAGTTTGTGCGAGCCTCTCAGAACCTGAAGGCATCCGTTCTCCTGGTTTGCGGCGTCGAGCGCGACGAAGACACTGAGCATGCGCGGGAACGCGAAGCCCTGGTTGTACCAGTAGCCGTAGTCCTGGTGCCACTCCCACGCGCCGCCTGTGCCCGCCTCTTTGAGCATGACCTTGCCGTGGAAGAAGGCGATCTCCTCCCCCATGACCATTCGCGCGGCGTTCCCGACGCGCGGGTTGGTCGAGGTCGCCGCCCATACGTCGTCGCCCAGTTCGTGCCAGATGGCGAGTTTGGCTTTTTTCCCGGTGGTGTCTTCGTTGCCGCGCGTGTTGGCGGCGACGCGGTCGCCGCCTTCGACATCGGCGATCAGGACGCGAATCTCGGTCGCGCTGAACAGGTTCGGCACTAACACATAGCCGTCGCGGTTGTAGTCGGCGACATTTTCTTCGGATAGGTACATGATTTTTTCTTTCTTTTGTCCTACGCGGACGGCGCCAACACTTTGTTGGATCGTTTTACCTGCGGTGCTTTTTAAGGGCGTCCGCCGACTGTGTTTAGTGGGGCGGAGCCTTCGGGTAATCGGCGTACTTCCCCGGGTACTTTGGCGGCGCCGTCGTTCGCGGCGGCGATCGCGGCGAAACAGAGCGCGAGACTGCGCAAGTTTTCGCGGGCGTTGTTCATCGGCTCCCGGTTTTCCTCAATGGCGCAGAGCAGTTCCGCCATCGTGCCGTGGAAACCGTCGGGGAACCACGATCCGGTTAGTGACGGGACCGCATTACCGGCCTCCGTATAGAGAGTCACGGATTGGTTGTCCAGACTCGGACCGGTGCTGAGGATACTCCCGCTAGTGCCGCCGACGTAGGTGCGGTCCTGCTTTCCGAACCGCATCGCGGCGTCGAAAACGGCGGTCGCCTGTCCCCCATCAAATTCCACCATGACCTGCGCGAGTAGCGGCGGGGTGATCTCCTGTCCGAGAGCGAGACTGCGCGATGCCTGCACCCGGCGTACGGTCCGGTTTTGTGCCGAAAACAGCGTACTCATGAAGTCGAACCAGTGGATCGCGAAGTCGTAGAACACCAGGTCATAAATCTTCTCGAACGGCGTTCCCTTGGTCCACGAGTGGTCCCAGTGGACGCCCAGGTGGACACTCAGTAGATCGCCGATCTGCCCGGACCGGACGGCTTCGCGCATGTAGGAGAAATGCGGCGCCCACCGCCCGT
>JACMIS010000684.1 GCA_014381035.1 Armatimonadota bacterium | reverse complement strand
TACTTGCCGCCGCGCCGATACGACGTGTCGGTTTCGGCGGGCGTCGTGCCGTCGGCGTTCTCAATATCCTTGTAGTGCGTTCCGCCGAGCAGAATATCCACGCCGCGTCCCGCCATGTTGGTGGCGATTGTCACCGCACCGTCGCGCCCGGCTTCAGCGATAATCCGGGCTTCTTGCTCGTGGAACTTGGCATTAAGCACGTTGTGCGGGATGCCGTAGCGGAGCGATTCCTCGAAGCGTTTCAAGGGTTCCACACCGGCAATCTCCAAACGCTTCGCCAGCGCGTCGAACGCCGGTTTTCGCGCCTCGCCGTCAAAGTAGGAAAGTTCCACGTTTAGTTCTTTGGCGATTTTGTACAAGCCTGCCATCTGCAACTTCTCGAACGGTTGATTCAGGAACGCCGTGTATTCGCCGTACTTGTCGCCTAATTTTTTCGGATCGGCTTCCAGCGCATCCCGAATCAGAAGCACCGCGCCCAACACTTCCAAAGCAGGGGCGGTCAGCCGTGCCGAAACGCGCTCCGACGTGTCAATGCTCCGCGTTCCGACAAGGATAGGCTGCCCGGTGCAGTGGACGGTGAGCAGTTCCATCGCAATGCCGCGAAATTTGGCGTCCTCGGTTTTGTAGATCGTGTCGGGCAGGTCTTTGCGCTGAATCGGCTTGTTGGTCGGAACCTGCACGACATCGAGGGCGTAGATTTTGCGGAACTCGTCCTCCTCGGTTTTCGCGGTTCCGGTCATTCCGGCGAGCTTTCGGTACAGCCGGAAGTAGTTCTGAATCGTAATCGTCGCCATCGTTTGCGACTCGTTCTCGACTTCAATCCCTTCCTTTGCCTCGACCGCCTGATGCAAGCCGTCCGACCAACGCCGCCCGAACATCAGCCGCCCGGTGTTTTCGTCCACAATCACGACTTCGGGCTTGCCTTCCTTGTTCGGTCGCACCACGTAGTCCTTATCGCGCTCGAAAACGGCGTGCGCCTTGAGTGCGGAAACCGCGTGTTGCATATATTCGAGGTTTTCGGTGGACGATAAATCGTCAATACCGAGTGCTTCCTCGATTTTGGTGATGCCCTTTTCCGTGAGCGTGGCGTTCTTCGCCTTTTCATCCACGGTGAAATCTTTTTCGTCGGTGGTTTCGTCGTACTTGTCTTTGCGCGTTTCGCCGCGTTCGAGGGCGGGAATCAGGCGATCCATCGAGTAGTACAGGTCGCTCCCCTTGTCGGACTGCCCGGAGATGATCAAGGGGGTTCGCGCTTCGTCAATCAGGTTCGAGTCGCACTCGTCCACCACGGCGAAGTTGTGACCGCGCACCTGCGTCAGATACGACGGATCGGGAACCATGTTGTCGCGGAGGTAATCGAAGCCGAACTCGGACGACGTGCCGTAGGTGATGTCGCACTCATAGGCGTCGGCGCGGCGCGACGTTTGCCGGGAGTAGCGGAAGCGGGCGTCCAGTCCGTCCTCCGAAGGGTCTTCATACGTCGGGTCGTAGATGAATGTGCCGCCCCCTTCGC
>JACMIS010000683.1 GCA_014381035.1 Armatimonadota bacterium | reverse complement strand
CTACTGACAAAAGAGCAGTACGCTGCACTCCTGCCACCCATCGATTCGGATCGTGAAGCAGTCGCGAGCGCAGTACGATAACTCCGTATTCTTTCCTTGCCGTTCCCGAACGGCAAGGAAAAAAGAAAGATAAAGAAAATAATTATGAGCAGTGAACAAACAATCCCGAGCGTATCGCTCGGGCGTTCGGGATTGAAAGTCAGCAATCTGTGTCTGGGGGCGATGAACTTCGGCGAGTCTACCTCGGAAGCCGATTCGCTGGAGATTTTGCGGGAGGCGAACGAGGTCGGGGTCACATTCTGGGATACCGCGAACGTGTACGGCAAAGGGCGGAGCGAGGAAATCATCGGATTAGCGTTTGAAAAATTCGGGTTCCGCGATGAGATTATTTTAGCCACGAAAGCACATGGTGTGATGGGGAGCGGCGCGAACGACCGTGGATCATCGCGTCGTCACCTGCGGCATTCCGTAGAAGCGAGTCTGCGCCGTTTGCGTACCGACTACATTGATCTGTTTCAGTTACATCGCTACGATGCAACGACGCCTTTCGAGGAAACGGCGCAAACGCTTGACACGCTGGTTCGGGAAGGGAAGATTCGCTACTGGGGGACCAGCACCTTTGCTTCGTGGCAAATGGCGGAGGCGGCATGGCAGGCGCGAGCACGCCACTGGGTGGAGCCGATCAGCGATCAATCGCCCTACAACATTCTGGATCGTCGTATCGAAAACGACCGCGCCGGTTTTTTACGTAAGGAAGGGTGGGGACTCGTCGCCTGGTCGCCGCTTGCCGGGGGACAACTGACGGGAAGGTACGGAAAAAGTGTCTCTATAGGCACTCTCCCCGCCGGTTCCCGAATCGAGCGGAATAAAATGTGGCAACAACGAACGAATCTCGACGCCGCCGAAACCGCGCTTCGATTCGTCGAATTAGCACAGGAACATGGACTGTCTCCCGCTGTGGCTGCCGTCGCCTGGGTGCGCGAACGCGATATTGTCACCGCGCCGATCATCGGTCCCCGCACCATCGAACAGTTCCGCGAATTGCTTCCCGCTGCGACGTTGGCGTTGCCTCACAGTTTGAATCAGGCGATTGATGAACTGGTGCCGCCAGGAACCGCTGTCGCCGATTTTCTGAACAACGCGGGCTGGCAGATCGGACGTTTGCCTGGTCTGAGCGACGAATAAAGGTAACGGTTACGGCGTAGGATTCGGTTGGGAAGTGGACACGTTTTCTGGCAAGCCGAACAGTTTGCGCCAGTAAACATTCCAGAACGACACGTCCGGAAACTGCGACTTTTCGCGCAGGAGGCGGTCGCGTTCCCGCTCGAACTCGGCGGCTTCCTGTTCCCAGCGTGCTATCTCGGCGGACGTGTTCTGCGGGCGGTTCGACGCGCCGGAGTGGCGATACTCATCGGCGAACCGCATCTCGATCTCGCGGCACCACTGCTGCAGTGCCGCCATTTCATTCGCCGGGACTTCGGGAACCGTCATCCGCCCTTGCAGGTGCAACGCTGTCGTCACCCCTTCGCCGCGTAGCACCTTGAGCGTCGTCGGCGTGATGCCCTTCACTGTCAATGCCTGGTTGACCTGTGTCTTGCTGAGCCGATCATTGACAAAATCGTGTAGCGACCCGAACGCCGCCGCACCCAGAGGGGACATGCCGCCGCCGGGAACGAACGCGTGTTGCCGTGCGGCGATCTTTTCCCGCCGTTCGTTCATCAGTTTTTCCATCTTGGCGATCTCGGCTTCCAGTTCATCGTGTATCTTCTTGCGGGGCCAGTTGGCGTAGCCGAGGCTGCCGATGTTGAACACCCAGAAGAACAGATAGAACGGGAACGAACCGCCGCGTCCGAAGATTGACAGCAGGAAAAGCACGGTGAACGCCGCTAGAATCGCCATGCCGCCCCGCGACATCATGAAGTGCTTGCGCTCGGCGGAAAGGGTCTCATCCCGGTAGACGCGTTCGATAAATGCCCAGGTTTCCACCGGTTTATACTGTTGTGCCTGACCGGCTCCGCCCATGACTACCGGTGTTTGACCGGCGAACCACTTCGCGCTCACCGCCGACGATGCCTGCGCCACGGTCACCGGATCGGGCAGGGCGATTGCCGGACCCGCTTGCCACCATTTTATGCCGCTTTGCGCGGGAAGGATGGTTTCCTCGATTCCTTTCGCGGTCGCCTTCGAGAGCACCGTCGCGGTGGTCGGAAGGCTGTCCCAATCGGAGGCGGTTGATGCCACGGACTGCATTTCCAGCGGCGCGATAGCCGGTTCCATCACCGCGTCCGAAGCGTGAAGGCAGGCATCTTCGAGGCGAGCGACGGAATCCGCGAGGGTTTCATCGCTGTATTTCTCGGCGACATCACGCAGGGCACGGAACACCGGCGAAACCGACGGGTCCTGGAAGTCTATCTTTTTGAACAAAAGCGACTCGCCATCGGAGAAGCGGCTCCAGAGCGCGGGTTCATGCGATAGGGCAAGCAACGCCGACTGCATCGTCAGGCAGGCGAATCGGTCCATCCTCGGTCCGAACTCCAGCGGAGTGCGTCGCGGATGCTGGTAGTTGGGGTGTCCCAATTCGTCGGCGACAAGACCATTGAATTCGGGGACGAACATGCCGTCATAGTCGACGAGCGTGACGTGCTTGCCGTTCTTCGCCACCATCAGGTTGTCGTGTTGCCAGTCGCCGTGCGCGATTCCGGCGTCCTCAAGCCGCTTTAAAAGCGATGACAGCGTTCCCGCGAGAGTCCGTAAAGCTTCCGGGTTATGCAGATTGCGGTCGGTGAACTTGCCCAGGGTTTCGCCCGATGCCCAGCGCATCGCCACGAATGGGTACCACGCGGACCCGACCCGGACACCCTGTTCGAAATATTTGAACGGCACGAAGATGTCGCCGAGTTCCGACGCGTGCGACGCGATCAGTCGGTAGCGGTCGGTGCGCGGAATGACCTCGTCCTGCGGCGGTGCGGTAAAGCAGCGGACCGCCCATTGAAACCCCTCGGTGTCCACGACACGGAAGACGACTGCGAACCGACCGGTATAAGCGATGGGCAAGCCCCGTTTGTCCTGCGCGACCGCTCCATGCCTCAGCTCCGGCGGGGCGAGGGATGCTTGCGGATTCTGAATCGCCTCACGGTACGCGACAGCGTCGGGCCAGTGTAGCGTAGGGGAGGCGGCAGGATAGGTGCTTTGTGCGCCGTACTCGGATGGTGTGTTGGTGAGCGTGCCTTGTCCGCCCTGTGTGTACCACGTGGAGCGGGGAGTCTGGGTTTGCGCTGGCTGGACTTGGATTCGCATAACGTGAAAATCGCGGAAACGGTGCGTCGGGAAAACGCAATAGGTTCTTATTATACGACACGTAACGCGGAAAAGGTTGCGTTGCCTTGTCCTGCACCGCGTAACCTTTTGAAGGACCCAGGCGTCTTTAGAATCAGATGAATCAACTGTGCTTGAAGGAGAATCGAACCATGAAACGTTGCCTTGTTATCGCGACCGGTCTCGCCCTGCTATCTTCCGCTCCGGTGTCGGCGTGCATGCCGGTGTCGGAAAGTCCCGCACCGATTGCGGTCGCCGGTGAGGAAGCGGTTATCGCTTATGATTCGCGCACCGGGACCGAGCGGTTTATTCGCAAGGCGACGTTCGACACGCGGGATCGGGATTTCGGGTTTCTGGTTCCGACCCCCTCCGTCCCGACGGTATCGGAATCGAGCAACGAACTATTCAACCGGTTGGGCGGCCTGGTGCAGACCCCGGTCATCGAAAAGAAAACGCGTTTCCTCTGGGGGCGGCAAGAGACGGAGTCTACCACTTCCGCACTTTCGATGAAATCGGGGAGTGCTCCGCGCTCTTTTCCACAGGTAGAAGTACAGGAGATCAAACGCGTCGGTGATTTCGAGGCGGCGGTCCTGAAGGCAACCGACACAAACGCGCTGATGGGATGGCTCAAGAAGTACGGTTACGTATCCAGCCCCGAACTCAAGGAGTGGGTGGAACCGTACGTCCGACAGGGGTATGCCATCACGGCGTTTCGCATCGCGGCGGACGTTCGCGACAAACACACCCCCGGCGTGCAGATGCACCTGAAACCGGTCTGTTTGACGTTCCAGACGCCCGCACCGTTCTATCCGTACCGCGAAGGAAAGAACGCCGTTGCGCGAGACGGTCGGCTGTTGCGCGTGTATTATCTCGGCGACAAACGCGTCACCGGGCGGCTCGGCGACTCCCTCGCGAACGCATCGGAGGAGTGGGGGGCGAATACCACGCAATCCCGGTCGGTGTCCCCGGACGACAAAGTGCGTCTTTGCGCGAAAACAGGTCTCGAACCGGCGCAGGTCGGCGACCGGCTGACTGTGTTCGAGGATCGCGCCTCGTTGCGCGCTCGAAAAGACCTGTTTTTCACCGCAGCAACGGATCAGGCGTTACAAGTCCCGACCCGGATCGAGTACAACGATATCGATGTTTCGTCCGCCGTTCTGCCGATTGCAGGTAGCCTCCTCGCTGGCACCGGGCTGGCATGGTGGGTACGGCGGCGAAGACGATAAACTACCGGCATGGTAAGCAATGGCGTGACAATCCGCCCGGCCCAGGCGAGCGACGAAACGGCGTGGCGTGAGATGTGGCTAGCGTACTGCACCTTCTATGGGCAGACGCTACCCGAAAGCGTCACCGCGAGTGTGTGGGCGCGGAGCAGGGACGGGGTGAGTCTTATAAACACCGTGATCGCACACGACGAAAACGGCGTCCCGCTCGGCTTCGCGAACTACGTTTTGCACCCGCACACCTGGAGCGACAAAACTCTCTGCTATCTCGAAGACCTGTACGTTCGCCCCGAAGCGCGGGGGCGTAACGTCGGTCACGCGCTGATCGAGCATCTGATAGAAACGGGAAAGTCGCTCGGTTGGGCACGTGTCTACTGGCATACCGAAACCGGAAACGCCGCCGCCCGGCGGCTCTACGACCGCTTCAAACCCGCCGATGATTTCGTGCGATACACCGTGCCGCTGTAGTGTTTACAACGTCGAAATTTTGCCGTCACAACATCGCTATGTCAACAAAGAACCAAATCCTCACCGTTACATTAGCTATTTCTGTTTTTGCTTTCATAGTGACGGAGTGGCAAAGCACAAAGCTGCGTGCTTGGAAGACGTTTGACGCGACAGCATACAATATAGATCAGATCGCTATATCGCCGCGTGGAAATTTCGTTTCCACAACCAGTATTAATACGGTCGCTATGAACGGGAAATCGCCTGTATATCACACTTGGTTGAATGTCTGGGATGTTGAAACGGGAATCAGTGTCATCGACCATGAGATAACCAAGAAGCGTGAGAAGAACAGCACGACTCCCTTTTCACACATGCGTTTCTCCTCGGATGAGTGGACTATCCAATTCTCGGGTTTTGCAGTCGGAACCCCATACGCCCATTGCGTCCGGCAATCATACATCTGTAGCGGGCATATGAACGACTTCATGAACACTAAGAAAAAGTTGCCGAATAATCTGCCCGGGCAATCAAATCCCGCTATCATTCGTGAGATTGACGAGGTCGTATATCTGCAAGACACAATCACCCGCCGACAATGGCGATTGAGCCCGCAGCCTTTGATCGGGACTGCCCATGTCGTCTCCACGGAGTCTGGAGATCTTGTCGTTGGTCGGATAGGAGGACGCAGGAGACAGGGAGAAGTTGTCTCTTTATGGCGGGTGCCGATTCAGTAGCGGTTGAAACTCGTTCCTTGCGGCGTTATACTGACGCTTGCCAATGGCGGTAAAATCTACCGACACGTCGGTGAGGATCACCGACTCGTAAAGGAACCGTTTTCGATATGTCCGAATCTTCTGCGTCGCTCCTGTCGCAACGTGCGCTCAATGTCGCTCCGTCGCCAACGCTTGCCATCACCGCGAAGGCGAATCAACTGAAAGCTGACGGGTTGGATGTCGTGGCTTTCGGCGCGGGCGAACCCGACTTCGATACGCCCCAACACGTCAAGGACGCGGCGGTGGACGCGCTGGCGAAAGGTTTCACGAAGTACACGCCGTCCGCCGGAATCCCCGCGCTGAAGAAGGCGATTGTCGAGAAGTTCGCACGCGATAACGGTTTGAACTACGCGCCGAATCAGGTCATCGTCTCGTGCGGGGGAAAGCATTCCC
This sequence comes from Armatimonadota bacterium, assembly GCA_014381035.1. The sequence goes on along the minus strand of JACMIS010000683.1, from coordinate 9,757 downwards.
TGTACAACATTTTTCAGGCGATGTGTGAGGAGGGCGATGAAGTGATTATCCCCGCGCCGTACTGGGTGTCGTACCCGGAGCAAGCGCGACTCGCGGGCGCGACGCCGGTCATTATCAACACCACCGACGCGTCCGGGTTCGCACCGTCTGTCGATCAGATCGAGGCGGCGATCACCCCGCGAACGAAAATCTTCGTGCTCAATTCGCCGTCGAACCCGACCGGCGCGATGTGGCCCCGCGCCACCATCGAACGACTCGCGGAACTCGCCGTGGAGCGTGATTTCTATGTGATTTCCGACGAGATCTACGAAAAGATCGTTTATGATGGGAACGTTCCGATTTCTATCGCCGCGCTCAACCCCCAGATCGCCCAGCGCACGATTACAGTGAATGGCGTCTCCAAAACTTACTCCATGACCGGGTGGCGCATCGGATACGCTGCCGCACTGGAAACCTCGATCATTTCGGCGATGGGGCGGATTCAGGACGCCGTCACGTCGAACCCCACCTCGATTGCCCAGTACGCCGCCGTCGCCGCAATGACCGGACCGCAGGACTTCCTTCAGGATTGGGTCGCCGAGTTCGACCGCCGCCGCCATGTGATCACGGACGGTCTGAACGCCATTCCCGGTATCACCTGTCTCAAGCCGGACGGGGCGTTCTATGTGTTCCCGAATGTATCCGCCCTGTTCGGAAAAACGACGCCGGACGGTAAAACTATCGGCAACTCGGACGATTTCGCGGATTACCTGTTGTCGTCAGTGCAGGTCGCGGTCGTTCCCGGTTCGGGGTTCGGCGCGGGCGATTACGTCCGGCTTTCGTATGCGACTTCGATGGAGGCAATCGAGAAGGGAATAACCCGCATCGGGGAAGCGGTCGGGAAATTGAGATGACCCCTCTCCCCGACACACCCCGCATCCGCACCGCGCTGACGCACCGCTCCGCGACCACAACCATTTCCCGGAGCAATGAGCGGTTGGAGTTTCTGGGCGACGCGCTTCTGTCGGCGTTTGTCGCCCGGTTCCTTTTGGAGAATCTGCCGCCGGAGACGGATGAGGGGACGCTGTCGCGGGCGCGTACTCGTATCGTTCGGCGCGAAACACTGGCGAAAGCGGCACGGGAACTGGGTCTCGCCGAACGACTCGTGATGGGGGCGGGCGAGATCAAGGACAACCGCCAGACGGGGGAGTCACCGCTCGCGGACGCGTATGAGGCGGTAATCGCGGCGTTGTTTCTGGATTCCGGATACGAGGTCGCGGAGCAGTTCATGCGGGAAACACTGGCAGATGCGTTGCGCGATGTGGTACAAAACCCGCCCGCCCCGGACGCGAAAACGGAACTGCAAATCCGTCTGCAAGCGGCGGGGAAAGGCTTGCCGCGCTACGCCATCCTCGCGGAAACCGGCACGGGGCAAAATATCGTGTTCACAGCGGCGGTGTACACAGACAATAGCAACGAACCGCTTGGCACGGGGCATGGCACCAACAAGCGGGCGGCACAGACGGAAGCGGCGAAGGCGGCGTTGGCTACGGGTGGGGGGCGAAGTAGCCTCCCGCTTTATCGTTGCTCCATTCCAATCACCCCATCCGTGTCATAGCGACGCATTCAAGGGATATTCGCGGCGCACGCGGCGCACACGTGATCCAACGCCCCCAACAGTTCGGGCAAACGGTTCATGGTGAACGCGCCGGACACGAACACCTCCGGCGTGCGCGTCAACCGGTAGAACACCCAGACTTGCCCATTCGATACGATGCCGTAAACCTCCAGGTCGTGACCGTCGCGGATATTGTTATCCCGGCACGCCGCCATTTCCGCAATACACTGCGCTTCCCCCGCGCTGAAGTCGTCGCGCTTCGCCTCAATCGCGCACAACAACGGGGTTGCTACGTAGGCGTAATCCTGGGCGATCAAAAAATCAGCGACACCGCCTACCGTAGCCGCTTCCAACGGCTCGCCCTTCCACACTTTCAACCGGGGATAATGCGGAACGATCTCCGCAATAAGCGTGTCGATCAGCATAATTTTTGCCGCCTCGGAGGTCGTCAACGCGAAAGAGTTCAACCTTTTCAAGTAAGCCATTAGAACGTCACTCGGCACATGGTCGGGTGTATTGAGTTGCCATTGGGTCGTGCGTAGCACGGGGACAAGGTCTAGAGCATCCTTCAGGCTAAGGCTGGAAAAGGCGCGGCGTGTCATAGGGGAATCCTCCGCGCCTATTATACCCGCGTGACGGCGGCACGATTGCGACCATGTTCGTTGTCGGTGGACGACATGACACACTCAAGTTCACTTTGTCCGTGACCCGTCTGCGCCTTTCCTATCCGCACTGCAAAGACCGTATCCACTGCTCACAATGTTCGCCCCGCACCTATTTCTTCCTGCGCTCGGTCGAGGTCGGCGACGATGGTGGAAACGAGGTCGGCGTAGTGCGGCGGGGCACCGGCGACGAACGTCAGGTTCAGGCGGGCGACGAGGGGAACGATGATGCGATAGCCCATGCGCTCGGCATCGTCGGGCGTCATTTCCCAGCGACGAATGGCGAAGCGGCGTAGAAGGGCTTGCTCCTCGGGAGTGAGCACGCCGTCGGGTGGAATCACGGTGTCGGGAAGGCGGGCGGTCTTGAACTGCGCGGACTGGACTTGCGCGGCATCTTCCTTTTTCTTGCCCCATGCGAAGCCGAGTGTTTTCGCTTCGCGCTCCCGGACGACCACGGTTCCCGCCGCCATGTCACCAAGCCGTTTGTATTGCGGGTGGAAAAAGATCGCCCCCGCGCCGAACGCATATGAGACCGGCAGGAAGTCGGCAAGGCGGACCAGATTCCGCGTGGCGACCGAGAAAAAGTCAACCGGACGACCGCCGTCGCGCACGACACGTAAGCCGAAGAACTTTTTCCCTGGCGTTTGCCCATTCCAAAGCGTTTCAAACAGGATAAAATAGCCGAAAAGTAGGAGAAACCCTCCGACAATAAGAATGATATTGAGCACGGAGGAGATGCCGTTCCACTGCAAGATGAGGGCGGCGATGCCGCCGACGATTGCCAGACCGACAAAGATACCCAACTGAATCAGCATATCCAGAAGCACCGCGCCGAATCGGGTGCCGATCCCGGCGGGTTCCATGGTGAGCGGAATATTTTCCGGTGTTAAAACTTCGATTGTTCGTGCCATACTGCAACTGACCCTTTAGCGAATAAAACGTTACCTATGACTATTCCGGCGACTCCCCCGACAACCACGAAAAACGCGCTGAACGCGCCATCCACCGCCGCTTTGAACGGCTGGATAGAAACGCGCAAACCCGCCTGGGATAATCTGGCGCGCATCCTGAACTCGGCAGGCGTCGGGCGGAACGGGGTTCGTTCGCTCCCGCGTGCCGATTTGAAGTCGCTCGGTCCGTTATATCGGCGTACCGCGAGCGACCTCGCGTATGCGCGACTTCGCGGTGCCGATTCCGCGTTGTTACTGTACCTCAACGGTCTGGTAACACGGGCGCACGGCACGCTCTATGCCGATAAAAATCCGGGCTGGTCGCGTCTGCTGGAGTTCGTGATGACGGGTTTCCCGCGACTCCTACGCCGGAAGCGACTGTATGTTCTCTGCGCCGCCCTCATGGTCCTGCTTGGTGGATGCGTCGCCGCTGTCATGGTCGCCATCGAACCGGGTAACCTGCGCCTCGTGGTACCCGCCCAGTTTGCCGACAACGATTCCTACTATGCCGAGCGGGAAAGAAACCCGCAATACAACGCGCCGGATGAAGCGAAGCCGGTGTTTGCGGCAGGACTGATGGCGAACAACATCCGCGTGGCGATCCTGGCGTTCGCCGCCGGAACCCTGGGTGGCTTCCCGACGCTGTTTCTGTTATTCTACAATGGAATGCCGCTGGGCGGTTTGGCGATGCAGCAGCATCTCGCGGGACGCGATGTGTTGTTCTGGTCGCTGATCCTGCCGCACGGCGTGATCGAACTGACCGCGATCATTATCGGCGGCGCGGCAGGAATGGTGATCGGTCACGCACTGGTGGCACCCGGCGAACGAACCCGTAAAGAGGCTCTGGCGTCGGCAGGGAAGGAAGCCGTACGCTTGCTTCTGGGAACCGTACCGCTATTTATCGCCGCCGGTTTCATCGAAGCGTTTATCACACCCTCCGCCCTGCCGAAAGAGCTCAAACTCGGCTTCGCGGCACTGACGGGAATATTCCTGATGGCGTACTACCGTGCCGGCTACGATCAGGATCTGGAACTAACCGCGCCCGAGAAGTCGTCTTAATTATCGAAACTCCTGAAGGACTCTCAACTCATGAAAAAATTAATCACCGTTCTTTGCGCCGCTGTGTTCGCGGTTGCCACACCCGCCGCCGTGTTCGCCCGTCCCGAAGCGAAGCCTTCCTGCCCGATCATGAAGCATGCGGTCAATAAAGTGGACCCGAAGATGTCCACGGTCTACAAAGGCAAAACGTTCTACTATTGTTGCGCCGGTTGCAAGCCCGCATTCGAGAAGATGAGCGATAAGGAGAAAGTCGCGTTGATGAAATACGGCGTAGATGTCAAAAAGCCCGGCGCGAAGAAAGCCACGACACCAGCAAAAAACACCAAGAAACCAGCGTAGGTTTTTTAACAGGAAGTCCAGCGAGGGCGTCCTGGCTACCCCTTCCGCACCATATGAAGCACGAAGCGCGTTTCCTGCGTTTCGTGTTTTGTGCTGTCTAAGGGACCGAATATCTGCGCGGCGTTTTCGCGGGTCGCCGCCATTATTTCGCTGTGAGCCTCCTCGGGAATCTTCCATTGCGATGAATACAACCGGCTATCCAGATCCGACATCATTGCGGCGATGGAGATCGTGCGTGTCCATTCCCATCCCGGAAGCGAGACGGTTTCGACGTTCGTCGCGCCGTACTCGGACTGGAGAAACGGCAGGATGTCGGCTTGCGTGTTTCGAACGCCGGGGTGTTTCGGGAGCAGTCCGCGCCGCTGCCCTTCGGTCATGTAAAAATCGCGCACCTCGGATTTGGAGCGGTCTTCATATCCGAGCAGAAAAGCACCTCCCGGCGCGAGAACGCGCCACATTTCCCCGATGGCTTGTTTCCAGTCCGCTATCAAATGCAACACATGAACCGCGAGTACCGCGCCGAACTGGGCATCAGGGAAGGGCAAGACGCGCAGATCGGTCGTCACTAAAGCCGGTTGTGGAAATCCGCTCTGTAGACGCCGCAACTCCGCCAGCATTTCCGGGGAAACATCGGCTCCGACGACGCGCGGGTAGCACTTCGCCAACGCCCGCGTGAATCGCCCGGTCCCGCAACCCGCGTCCAGAATCCATTCGTTCGGTGCCACCAACCCAGCGATATATTGACCCACCGCATCCGCGACTTCGACGGGCAACGGGCGCGTTCGCTCGTATTCCGTCGCTACGCGATCAAACGACAGCGGTTGAGAAAGTGAGTTACTCATGTCCCGCCTTTTCTCCGGCGAGAAGCGACAGTGCATGGGGCAGGAGCGGCAACAGCACCGACATTCCGTCCCGTGCGCCGTTCGGGCTCCCCGGCAGATTGACGATGAACGTGCCGCCATAGATGCCCGCGACACCACGCCCCAGTGCCGCGGTCGACACGGTGCGCAACCCATCCGCACGCAGAATCTCGGCGATGCCGGGGGCGTTCTTGTCCAGAATAGAAACCGTTGCTTCCGGGGTAACATCCCGCGGCGCGAATCCGGTGCCTCCGGTGGTTAAAATGAGGTCGCATCCGCCGTCGCTCATGGCAAGGAGTTGATCCGCGATCTCGCCCTCGTCGTCGGGGACTACAAGATGGTAGACGACTTCATAGTCGCTCGGGGGTAGGCACGATACTATGGCAGGTCCGGAAACGTCGTCGCGTTCCCCCGCATAGCACCGGTCCGATACGGTCAGGATTCCCACTCGGTACATAACTCTTTCTTCTGCATCTCGCATCGGAAATCCTGCCCTCACCTTGTTGGTGCTTATCGCTTTTGTTTCTTTTCTTTTTGTCCTCCGCGGACGGTGCCGTCCGCGGAGGACAAAAAGAAACAGCATCGGCTTGTGAACTGTGATATACTCATTGTGTTGCCAGACTTCGGCTTACGTTTGCGTTGCCGAATGGTCGTTTTGCACCCCGGTTTGCGTTCGATTGCGTTTGTGGCTCGCGTAACTTTTGCGCCCGCCCCTCGTCACTTGCACCAATTCATTTGTCTGCCTGAACCGGATTGCGCCTTGATTTATGGGCGTTTGCAGGTAGGTTTTGGGAGACGTTTATGTTATTTTCCGAACTCGGACTTCGTTCCGAGCTTTTGCATGCCCTCGACAGCGCGGGCTACACCACACCGACCCCGGTACAGGCGCAAGCCATCCCGGCGATTCTCACCGGAGGCGACGTTTTAGCCGCCGCCCAGACCGGTACCGGCAAGACGGCGGGTTTTACCCTCCCGTTACTGCATCTCTTGATGCCGCAAACGGGTAAGTCGCCTGCTACGCTCAACCACAACACCAAAAACAACCGCCGTATCGCCCGTCGCCCGGTCCGTTGTTTGATCCTGACCCCGACCCGCGAACTCGCGATGCAGGTCGAAGCGTCGGTACAAACCTACGGCAAGTTTTTGCCGCTCGTTTCCACCGTTGTTTTCGGCGGCGTCGGGATCGGATCGCAGATGAAAGCACTCGCCCGCGGCACGGATATTCTGGTCGCGACTCCCGGACGGTTGCTCGACCATGTCGGGCAGGGTACCGTGGATCTAAGCCAGGTGGAGATCCTGATTCTCGACGAAGCCGACCGAATGCTCGACATGGGCTTCGTCCGTGACATACGTCGGATCGTGCCGCTCCTGCCGGAGCAGCGACAAACGTTGATGTTCTCGGCGACGTTCTCGAAAGAGATCAAGGAACTCGCTAACGCGTTCCTGCATGAACCGACCCTGGTCGAGATCGCCCGCGAAACGCTGGAAACCGAACTGGTCGAGCACGTCGTTTACGGCGTCACCACCGAGCAGAAGCGCGACCTGTTGCTCAACCTGTTGACCTCCACCGTGACCGGGCAAGCGTTGTTATTCACGCGCACCAAGCACATGGCGGACCGGTTGGATAAAGTGCTGCATCAGCACGGCATCCCGTCGGCGACTATCCACGGCAACCGTTCGCAGGTACAGCGCACCCGTGCATTAGCCGACTTCAAAGGCGGCGCGATCCGAGTGCTCGTTGCTACCGACATCGCGGCGCGGGGGCTGGACATTCACAACCTGCCGTTCGTGGTCAACTACGAGATCCCGAACGTGCCGGAAGATTACGTCCACCGCATCGGGCGTACCGGTCGCGCCGGAAAAACCGGCGAAGCGATCTCGCTGGTCAGCCGGGACGAGTTCAAATTCCTGCGCGACATCGAAAAGCTCATCAATAAGCCCATCGAACGTCGCACCGTGGAAGGCTACGAGTCGCCGTTACCGGACCCGAATTCCAACGTCAATATCCCGTCTGGTGTCAACGTCGGTGGCCGGGGTGGAAACGGCGGCGGCGGTGGGCAACGTGGCGGCAACAGCGGGGGACCGCGACGCTTCGGACGACCGTCCGGCGGCGGGGGACAACGAAACGCTTCGCGACCAGCACGCACCGGGTAGTTCGGTTACGTTTGATCACGCGGGTAGAGAGACACAAGTTTCTCTACCCGCGTTTGTTTGTCCCCTTCCGCTTCGCGTGATATGTCCGTAGTGTTTTCTGAAGAAAACCTGTTCAGGGGCAATAATGGGTATCGAAGAAATACAAAGCGGCATGGAGCGAAGAGCATTATTCCGGGAGTGCATCCGGAACAACGATGCGGTCGTGTTAGGTGAACTCCTTTCAGACGAAACGTTCACGAATTCGATGCGACCCGAGGGCGCGAACAGTGTCGCCGTCGCCGCCACATTCGGACATCGTGCGGTGCTGGAACTACTTATCGAGCACGACTTCCCACTGAATGAACGAGGGAATCAAGGGGAGGCACTTCTAAATGCTTGCCGGGGGCACCTATCCGAAGACGAAACGTTGTCGTTGGTCCGGTATCTTTTACACAAGGGAGCCGATACAAACCCGCCCGGACAAACACCGCTCCACTTCGCGGCGCGTATAGGATACGCCCGCGTTATCGAGTGTCTGCTGGAAGCAGGTGCCAATCCATCGGCGCGTGCGTACGGTAAAGGCTGGCAACCACTCCACGAACTCTGCTGGGGGGATTACCCGAGCCAACCGGAGGAAAACCGGTTGACAATCGCAAAAATGTTGGTGTCGCGCGGTGCGGATGTCAACGATTCAGGTGGTCTTAATCGGACGACGCCTCTCTGCCGCGCTGCGGCGTCCGGATTCGTCCCGATGATGCATTTCTTGATAGAGAACGGTGCCGACCCAAATATTGTAGACGATAATGGCGATTCCCCGCTCCATAAATCTATTGTTGCTGTCCACCAATCCCGACACGCACCCGCGAAAAATCCAATAGATGTGGTGTTCGCACGCGAAATGATAACACTTTTGCTGGACGCTGGCGCGAACATAAGGACCGCCAATAAAAAGGGTGAAACGCCTATTTTTCTTGCGATACAGTGTCCGGATCATCGAGTGGTCTTTGATTTGTTGCTCACGCATGGCGCGGACGTCGATGCGCTAACTGGTGAAGGAGTGTCGCCGCTCGCTCTGGCGACATCATTAAACGATGGATTTTTCGTGGAATGCCTTTTGGCGCATCATTCCGACCCCCTCGCGGGAGAGAAAGGGCGTTCCGCTATCGAGGCAGCGATTCACGCTGGACTGGATGCGATATTGAAAAAATTGTTATCCGCCCTGAAGTCGAAAGACCTTGCTGGATTGAGCGTCCAATTGATCGAATCCGCTGCCCGCGAAGATGCAGCAGATTGCCTGAGATTGGTTATTCCATATGGCGTTAATCTGGCGACCGTTTTTCCGCGAAACAAAATGTCCCCGCTCCATACCGCGGCACGGGCGGGATCGGTAAAGGTCCTTGAAATGTGCCTACAAGCGGGAAGCGACCCCGATGTTCCTGACCGTCTCGGGCGAACGCCGCTTTACATGGCGGCGCGGTATAACCGGCCTGATGCGGTAGAGATATTGCTCCGCTTTGGCGCGGACCCGAACCGCACCGCCAAAGACGGCAAAACGCCCCTCGCCATCGCCCATGAAAAGAATAAGAAACGCGCCATCGTCGCCCTTACCGAATACCCGGCTTCAGCGAACACAACTGCTACAACTGCCTCGGAATTTTCATAACCTATGTCCATACCAACCCCGCCCCCGTTGCATATGCAATTATCCCATGCCATAAAAGCCGGGGACCTTCTTACATTACGCGGATTGCTACGGAACCATTCGGACTGGTTGAGACTTCTCGGTGTGGATCAGGTGGTAGATCTTCCTTATGGCGTCGCCTGCGATGGGAAGTGGGAGATATTTGAACTGCTTTTGTCACACGGTTTCGGCAGACGCAACGGGCGCCTGTCGGGGAAGCTGATCGCTGGGATCTGCAACGCGAATGTGTCGGAATCCGAAATGCTGTCTCGCGTGGACGATCTCTTGATGCGAGGGGCGGATGCAGGTCCGCCAAACCCAGGGTTGAATCTGGCGGCGATACGGGGGTACGTTTCGGTCGTCGAGCGGCTAGTCAATGCCGGGGCGGATGTGGATGATCTAGCCTATGATGGTTTCTCTGCTTTGCAAAATGTGGCATGGAGATCCCGCATCTCCGGGAACATGGATAATAGACG
>JACMIS010000682.1 GCA_014381035.1 Armatimonadota bacterium | reverse complement strand
TTCCTGCTCACAAAACCGGTTGAAATCGGGGTCATCCGTTTCCGTCCAGGACCGCGCGACCTCCTTCGATTGGTGCCAACGCCGCCCCTGGTCCTTCGTGAAACGTAAAAGCGCGATAAGGTCATGGACATTCTCGGTCGCTGGTGTTACCGCCGTCGAAGTAGGCAGACTGGCGAGTTGACCCGTTAGCCACTCGGGGGAAAGGGGAACACAGGCGCGAAGGGCACGTCTCACCATGCTCAGTTCGCGGTCGATGGCATACGTAGGGTTGGCGAACGAACCTCCACGCTCCATATCATCGACAAGTGCCGAAGCATCCGACCGGGCGGCGACGGCAGCAAGTTCGGTCGTCAAAGCAGTCACCCGGTTCCATAGAGCGGGCAGGGCTTCGGCGACGGGGCACTTTGCAAGAATGATGGCGGCGGCATACCGGACTTCCTCGGCAGCGTCATGAAGAAGTTGCGTGGCGGTCGGCGACACGTCTCGTTCGTCCATTCCGGCGAGGCAATTTGTGATCGCAACCCGAGTGCTACTGTCGTCCACTTCGTCGTCGTTGGCTAACTGTATAAGCCTGCGGAATAATATAGGCGCGATTTCTGGTCCGACGGTGGACAAATAGCCCTCGTAAAGAACCTCCGCTGTACGAAAATGTGTCGATTCGGACTCCAACTGCAGTAGTAGGGTGTTCAGAACAGCAGCGGCAGCCGAATTGGCGGATTTCTTACTGCGTTGTGCTAAATGCCATACCACATCCATCGGTACATATCGCATATCGCGCTCCCGATCCCCTTCAGAGTCACGATGCCATACGTCTGGAAAAAGAATTGATTTGAACCGTGCGCCGACTTCCACAGCATCTCGGTCCCCGTACTCTAAAGCCCGCGACAGTGCGCGGGCAGCGAGCCATTCTTTCAGCCGGTCGTGCCGGACTTTGTAACGCATCTGCTCTGTGTCCCAGTGCAGGAAGTCCACGCCTCGCAGAGCCGCTATGAGATCTTTGTCGAAGCCGAACGCCGCCATCTGTTCCGGCGACCAGGGATAGCGTTCGTTGTTCCAAAGGGACAGACCGGCGCGGTTGAAGGCGATTTCTGCGGTGAAAGAGTCACTCTCCGACAACCGCCCGAGGATACGACCACTTAAATAAGCGTCGTAAAGCCTGTACTCGTTAGTCCCTTTCCAGTCCCGTGCGCCCGGCAGATTACGGTAAATATATGCGAGGAGCGGATAGGCGATGATGCGCTTAACTTCCGCATCACCGATGGAATGCCAGCGCACCGCGTCGCCGCCCGTGATGTATTGACGCAGTTCTGGTTCGGTGAAGTTATGAACCCTCATGGCGATAATGGTCGGGGGACCAGGGTTCTGACCAAGATGCTCCGCCGTCCGCTCCGAAGTAGTGAAGGCGAGCCGCACACCCCTGATACCGGCTACCTCGCGGCAAAGTAGATCAGCGTCTTGCGGCATCTGTACCCCGTCCACGAGCAGGTAGAGCCATGTGGTCCCCGGCGCGACGGTGTTGGTCTGGTCGAGGAGTCGTCCAATCTGCTCGAGTTGCATCGTCCCGCCATGGTTGCACACCCCGAACCAGAACTCATGTGCTGCGCGTTCCACGATCTGCCCCGGTTCCCCCTCCGCCGACACGAGGACGACCGGTGCCTCCTCCGCCAGGGCGAGTGCAAGAGAGCATAGCCGCCAGGATTTACCCTGCCCGCTTTCACCCTGAAGGGCGAGGCAGCCTGCCCCACCACGTCGCCATGAATCCACCTCAGTAGTAGCAAGGAGTGTCGCCCCGCCCGGACGTACGTCCTCGGACGGATCATACTCGAACCTATGTGCGAGAACATGTCGCAATCGGGACTCGGCGACCTCGATCAGGCGTGGCCATTGGTGGCGGGTAAGCGGGACACCGCGTATCCTGTGTTCTGCAAAGAAGGCACCCGCCTGAATGGGGGCGTTCCCCGCCATCGCGCGCTCGCCCAAGTCTTGGAGGAGGGAACGCATTGTCACCATCACCTCGTCGGGATTGTCTACGAGGGAGCGCAGATGCGCTGACAGTTGAGTACGTAGGTACCTTTCCGTCCGCCCCCCACGAAACTCAAACCGGGAAAGGATCCACAAGAGTTTGCGGCGGGTTTCTTCCCGGGAGTCGCGACGGATGTGCGGGTGCCGGGCGTGCAACAAAGTTACCATCTGCTCGAGCAGTTCATTCTCGCTGAGGCTTGTCCACTCATTCCGCCGAGATACCTGACCAGAATCGTCTTCACCCCTGTCCCGAACCGGCGGCACAAGATTTCCCCGAAAACGCAACAACTGTCCAGATTCCACAAGCGGGGGAAGCGGTCCATCCGGGGGTACGTCTATGTGACCGTGCAACCGCTGAAAAAACTCGTACACCTCCACCCACTCGCCGACGTGTCCCTCCGTGAGAAAAATGAACTTATGCTCCCGGTCGAATCTGACCGCGCGGTATAGATCGGGCAGAACAGCGTCCACGACATCGTGCAGAGACCATGCGGAGGCGTCCGACCGCGCTTTCAATTGGACTACTTGCTCTACGTCCGCTTCACGCAGGATGGCGTCGCCGCCGTTTGAGGGTTCCAGCACCAGTGTCGCTTGACTGATCTCGCCGTCAGTATTGACCGGACTACTAACGCGCATCGACGCGACGGTCAAAAGGCACCACAGCATCTGATAATGGATGCCGTAGATGGTCGCACCGCCGCCCGCTTGCACACGCATGTTTGCATTGTAGCACCTTTGTGGAAACTCCCCAATGGGACTAACCCCGCCGGGACCCGCACTGAGAAATACGATGCGCATTCCGAAGGGAAGGCATCGGGGTACGCACTGGCGAGCGTGAGCGGCGGCGAAGCCGAAGTCGCGTAGTGGGGTGTGAAAGGCGAAGGGGCAGGCGCGCCTGCGTGCGAATTATGCGGGCATGTCAACCGGAGGAACCTTGCTACCCTATTGCCGCACGAATGAGGCGTGCTTGAGGGATTGAAGAGGGAGTTTAAGATCGTCCGTGATCTCGGGCGGGATGGGTGAACGACGCAGGACTCCCCCTCACACGATTAACTTGTGGGCATTACTTGTCACAAGCACCATTCCCGCAATTGACGGTGCGGCAAAGCAACGTGGTGTCGGAGTGGTCTTGCAGACAACGGACGCGCGGTCTGCTTGAACTCGGTTTCGCCAAACAAGGCGTCGGGGGATTGAACCCAGCCCCCAAGCCTCAACCGCCCCGCTTCTCTGGAATGTTTTATCAGAGTTTCGGCGTTCATTCGACATCGCGGTTCGGATGACTCTGAAAGTTCGGATACGATGCCTTTTACTCTGCCACGCATTTATTGTGATCGCAGAAAGTGATCATCGCCGCCACGGATG
>JACMIS010000681.1 GCA_014381035.1 Armatimonadota bacterium | reverse complement strand
TCAAGGCATCATAGAAAGCATCGCTCGGCGACGCGATCTTCTTCTCCTCACGGCGCAATCCGGCAAGAAGCGTGCGCCCTTTGGATTGCGTCAGGTCTTCGACGGTGTTGGCTGTTGGGTGTTGGGTATTAGGTAGGGGAAGGATTGCGTGCGACATGCGGTATTATACCGCGATTCCGACTGTCTGAAATTGAATGCCGTATGATAAAATAAGCCGATGTCGGAACCAGGAAAACAGCGCGGGAAACCGTTCGACGTGTCGCTGAAAAACCTGATCGGCGACAACCCGAAGGACTGGCTGACGCTGTTCGATTTGCCGTCGAACACCCCGATTGTGGAACTGGATAGCGACGTTTCCGGGATGAGCCTTGCCGCCGACCGGCTGTACAAAATCGGGACGGGGCGGAATGCTTACGGGCTTCACGCGGAACTCGAAAGCGGACACAAGGGCAAGTCACTCCCGCGCCGCTTGCTGGAATATAGCGTTTTCGCGGAAACGAGGCACGGATTGTTGTTCCGATCCGTCGCGGTGCTACTGACGAAGGGGGCGAGTAGTCCGGCGATCACGGGTCGTCTGGAGCGTCGCCTTCCAAACGGTATGCTCATCCATGCGTTTCATTACGACGTAATCCGTGTGTATGAGATCCCGGCGGAAGAGCTTCTGCAAAGTGGCTTGTCGGTCGTGCCACTCGCGTCGCTCGGTTCCCTCCCGGACGGGGATCTGCCGCGCATCGTGGATCGTATGGGGAGGCGGTTCCGGACGGAAGCGACGGACACGGACGACTTGCGGCGGCTCTGGACGGCGGCGTGGCTTTTGATGAGTGCGCGGCACTCGCCACGGGTCGCGGAATCACTACTGAAAGGAGCGGTGGAAGCAGTGTTGAAACTGGAAGATTTCCCGTTGTATGATTACCTGAAGGAAAAGGGCATGACCGAAGGGCGTGCCGTCGGTATAGAAATGGGTCGAGCCGAAGGACGCGTCGAAGGACGTGTCGAAGGGCGCACCGAGGGGGTACGGGACATGGTTTTGCGCATCGGGGCGAAACGGTTCGGCGAGCCGTCGGACGAAGTGCGTTCCGCACTGGTGGCGGTGTCCGATCTGGAGCGTCTACAACAGTTCGCGGAACGACTTTTCGAGAAGGAATCGTGGGAGGAACTGCTCACGAACGGTTAGCGGGCGAAGTGCGCCGCGCCTCTCTTTTCAATACCCTCGAAAACGCGCCTGTCGCGACCGGACCAAGCCGACCATGATGCACGGGAAGTTGGCAATGGAATTCGATAGTCGCGTCACCGGCTTTCCTCGGAGCGCGTCCACAAACCGGAACAACTCGACCTTGAGTTTCTCGTCGGCGGTGGTCAGTGCCATCAAGGCATCATAGAAAGCATCGCTCGGCGACGCGATCTTCTTCTCCTCACGGCGCAATCCGGCAAGAAGCGTGCGCCCCCTGGATTGCGTAACAGTCTCGATGGTGTTGGGTATGAGCGAAGTAGGTTGCGACATATTTTATTATATCGCTTTTCCGACAGTCTGAAATCCCTCATCGCAAGCAAAAACGACACTGAAGTCATTCACTTCAGTGTCGTTTCCCATTTGACAGGCAACGATTACAGGCTATCGGAACCCGGTAAAGGTTGGCCGACTGTGCCAGCCGCTGGATCAGAAATCAGAACTCGCTGATTGTTACCGGGGTGTACTCGCTTGCCCCACATGTAGTTGCGTTGATCCAATGTAGCGTTCAACTTGAACCATTTAGCATGACCGTCCGCGAAGGCGTAGTTCGCGCCATTGTTAAACCGGTCTGGTTGGATATAAGCAAGGTGGATATACGGGTGGGTGGTTCCCGGAGGAGTCTTTTTGCACTCGGCGAAGATGTCCGTTCCAGTACCCGCTTGGATTTGGCTTCCCTGAACTGCATAGACGGTCGTGCTGGTAAGGTCTACTGGCAGTTCACCAGCCCATTTCAGCGTTGCTTGTCCAGTCGCCGCAGTTGTAAAGGCGTTGGTCGAGCGGTGCGACTTGAATGCGGCACCAGGGCTCGCACCAGACGAGTCCGCGATGCATCCAGGATTATTGGTCAGCGGAGCCAGTAGGATTTCGCCAGCGGTGTCCGAGATCAGTGCTTGCGGAACTACATTCGCGGTGTCAGAAGTACGACGCTTGCGCGGTAGAATATTGCCGTTCGCTGTGTAGGACAAGCGCGGAGCTTGGTCATCTTGAACACCGGCAGTCTTCGAGGTGGAACCATCTACCCCACCGTAGCCAGCATTATCATCCGAGTCACCATACGTGCCGTTTGCACCAGCGTTGTAGTTCGTTGGGGGCAAACCGCCGTTCGGGTCGCCAGGCGACTTGAACAGATCAATGCTTTTGATGTACGGTTGGCACATAAACGACCAGTGAACATATCCACCCGAATCGTTATTGTCGTTCTTGTAGTAATACGCCATCGGATACGTCTCATCGTAATCTTGGACATACTGCATAATTGCCAGACCTTGTTGCTTCATGTTGGAAAGGTCAGAGGCTTGGCGGGCTTTGTTACGAGCCTGGGCGAAGACAGGAAAAAGGATCGCAGCGAGAATGGCGATAATGGCGATAACGACGAGTAACTCGATCAGGGTAAAAGCACGGGGGGTGCGCTTCATCATTGGTTTTATTCTCCAGGATTGTTTCAATCCCATTTCAATAGTCATAGGAACGATACGGTTTCCTTGCGGACCCGCTCTCCGTTCGATTTTCTGCGTCAGTGTATCCCGCTTCTGTTAAGAGAAGGTTAAGTGAAGATTAAGTTTTTCACACCCAGGAAGGATTTTTAATATCTTCCAAATCAACTATACAGGCTCGGCGCAGGACGTCTACGGCTTGGATTCCGATGAAGCAGGCGGGGGTTCCATCCACCGGTAGAAGCCTTCGGCTAAGGAGGCTCCGCGTCCGGGCACGCCTGAATCGCCCGGCGATCCCGCGTGGCGTCGCGCCCTGCGTCCCTGTCGGCAAAACCGCGACCGATGGCGGCTAATCCGCTTCGTCGTCTCGCTGTTCGAGCGAATACGGCACTGTGACGGACGCCGACGAGCACGAGAGTATCCGCATTGGCGTGCCGCCCCGGTCCCCGAGCGCGTAGAAGGCATACCAGAGTCCGGCACTACTGCGCCGCGCCCGCGTCTTTGTCATTTGCACTGGCTCACGGTAGACGGGGCGGGCGAACCGGAGTGACGTCCCCTCGTCCGGCGTGCCGAACGGCTTGCCGTCGTCCGCGATTTCGTGCGCTACCCGCTCGCAAAGCGACACGACCACCTGTCCCAGACGCTCGGTGAACCGCTCCGCGTATTCGTCGCCGTTGGACTGCGATAAGAACTGTACTGCTGAGTCAATGTCGAATTGACCACTTGCGAGATGTCGAGTGTGAGTAGCGGCGGCGGCGATGCCATCAGATCGGGCTTTCCCCTTGGGCAAAGCCGTACCGGGCGCGGATTTCGGCGAACACGTCGGCGGCGGGGCGGGTCCGCCCGGCGTCCATGTCCGCCAGTCCGCGACCGATGGCGGTGTAATCCTCCTCGGTGAACACCGGTTCCGTCTCGGCTTCCGCAACGGCGGCGAATACTGCGGAGCGGATGCCTTCGGCTATCACGCGCGACCGCTCCTGCGGCGGCAGGGCGAGGGCGTCGTGGTACGCACTTTCGGACAGATCAAAAAAGATCGGATCGGTCCCGGGGAGGGTCAGGGTGGCTTGCATAGTCTTCGTTCTCCCGCCGTCAGTATACCGCGAGCCGACGACACGGACCGCCGACTTGAGAACAGGTCGGCGGTCCGTATCACGTTATTTCTTCTGGGATTAGAGTTTGTTGCTTTTATGGCTCGTCCACAGCGCGTAGAGAGCCAAAACGGCACCACTTATCATAGATGACATACGTAGATGGTCGTTCTTTATTCCATTCATCAACATGAACGCCATGAGCAAACCAACTGAAACTATGCTCCAATGAATGTTACGCATTCGATGCTCCGTTCTTCCAAAAAAGGTTAGCTACTAAAGGTTAGCTACTAGTTGATAACCGTACACCCCTGTTCCCAAAAGAACAGGGAGCGCGAATCCAACTGTAGCACCTGCCGCAAGTGACCCTCCCATCTTCTCGCCAGCGATAATCCCTCCTATCAAGGCTCCTCCTATGCCGCCAGCACCAAGCTCCCTCACTAAGTCATCGGTGTCGGCACCGAAGGCAACCGAGTAGAGTAATACTGCCATAACACCCAAAGCCATGGCAATTGCAGTTAAACCAGCACTTTTTGTTGCGCTTGGATCTTTGCTGAGGAGATCCGTTCCATTATTGGCTTGAAGTTTGCCGATGAGTTGATTTAGTCTCTCCCCGCTCTTGCCTGTTTCATCTACCATATTGACGGGGTCGCCACCGCAGTAGTTGAACCAGTTCGCGCCGTCCCTTGCCGGGTCTTCGCTCGTGAACCTCCCAATCGCGGGGTCGTAGTACCTCGCCTGCATGTAGACCAGTCCGGTCTCGTCGTCGGAATAGTGCCCCAGCCCTCCGACGAAGCCATGCCGCGACTTCTCGGTCCCGATGGGCCCGCGCCGCAGTCCGAACACGTCGTGCTTCTTCTCGGCTTGCAGAGTGCCGTTCACGTCCACCTCGCCGACTACGGAACCCAAGCCGTCGTAGACGTACCAGCGCACGTCGGCGGCGTTCGCGGGTCGCTTGTACATCGGACCGGACGGACCGAGCAGATAGGTCGCCGACGCGTACAGTACGCCCGCGATGTTTTCTTCCCACTCCCGGACGACGTTGCTCCCGTCGTAGCCGTAGTGCGTGATCGTGGTCGCTTGGCTCTGACCGGTCGGCGTCACGCTGAACTTTCGCCGAAGCCCGTCCGCGCCGTACTTGAACGCCGACGTTTTTCCATTCGACAGGCTCGACACGAGGCGGTTCTGGCTGTCCCATTGGTTCGTGTGCGTCGCGTCAGTCAATGTGTTGCCGTTCGCGTCGCTCGAATAGTTCGTTACCGCGCTTGCCCCGACCTGCCGCGTCGCGATCCGGTTCGCGTCGTCGAACGTGTAGGTTTCCTTACCGGTGACGTTGTCGGTCTTGGCGGTGCGGTTGCCCATCGCGTCGAACGAATAGGTCTGGTTCTGCAAACACGATTGCGAACAGTGCACGGTTGCCGCGTCACAAATCGGCACTTTCGGCAGTTGAGATTATAACAGCATAGCTTGTGGATTATCACCGGTCTAAATGTTAAGAAAAAATTAAATTTTCGCGAACAAGGCATTAATACGACGTTCGATCATTTTTTATTTCCCATTACTGCAGGAAATACTACGAATTACGGAAGGAGTTATCGCGACAGACGCGATGGATTCCTGGCGTGACGGCGCGAGCGGCACAGGGTGTAGAATGGGGTCATGATGACGCCGAATCCGATCTCTCTGCCCCGCCCGCGAACCACCCCTGTTTCGCTGGACCTGTCCGTGCGTCATCGTGCGGACGTGCTGGTCGCGGGCGGCGGACCCGCCGGAATCGCCGCGGCACTCGCGGCGGCGCGAGCCGGTGCTTCGGTGCTTCTTGTCGAAAATGGCGGATTCCTCGGCGGTTCGGCGACGGCGGCGCAGGTCCCGGCGTTCTGCCCGTTTTCGGATAAAAAACGTGCCATCGTGCGCGGCATCGGATGGGAAGTCTTGACCGAAATGCTACGCCGGGACGCCCGCCCACGGCCCGACCCGGACGATCCGAGGAAAGCACGCATGGATTGGGTACCGATCTTCCCCGAAACGCTCAAGTGCGTTTATGACGACCTGTGCGAAGCGGCAGGAGTGCGGGTGTTGTTTCATACGGTGGTGGCGGATGTTATGCCCGTCATGCCCCCACCCCCCCAGCCCCCCTCCCCCGCTCCGCAGGAGAGGAGGGAGTTCGGAGATGTTGACGACATCGCCGCGCCTATGACTTCTGACTCCCCCCTCTCCTGCGGAGCGGGGGAGGGGGGCTGGGGGGGTGGGGGCATAACATCCGCCACCACCGTATGAAACAACACCCGCACTCCTGCCGCTTCGCACAGGTCGTCATAAACGCACTTGAGCGTTTCGGGGACGAT
>JACMIS010000090.1 GCA_014381035.1 Armatimonadota bacterium | reverse complement strand
GTAAGTACCCGAACAGCGGGTTGAACAACCGGCGATACGGCGACGCGATCACGACCAGCACCGGTGTTTTCCGTCCCGCCGCGCGGAGCGGTTCCGTGACATCGCGTGTCCACCGTGCCCGCAGTGCCTCGGCGTCCTCGTCCTCGGTGGCGATATGCACCGCCATCACATCCGGCGAAAGCGACAGGGCGAATTGTAACCCTTTTTCCGCAATCGTCGTCCAGTCCTTTATCGGCACGACCACGACCGGCGGGTCGAGATGGGCAACGTCCAACCTTCCCGCGTCTCCGATCTCCTTCTGGACCGCGTCGTAGTGCGCCCGCACGCGCATAAAAAGGAATACAATGCCGGGTATCAACAGCACCGTCACCCATGCGCCCTCGGTGAACTTGGCAACGAGGATCACGATCAGCGCGATGCCGGTCGCCACCGCTCCCAAACCATTGATGAACATCGAGGCGCGGGTCGCTGCGGTCGCGGGCTTCTTCTGCCAGTAACGTACCATCCCCATTTGTGACAACGTAAACGCGCCGAACGCACCCACGGCAAAGAGCGGGATCAGTCGGTCCGTAATTCCCCCGAATCCGATCAGTAGTACCGCCGTCATCACCGTCAGCACCGAAATACCGAGCGAGTAGACCAGACGACGCCCCCGGTTCTCGAAAGCATGTGGCAGGAAACTATCCTGTGCCAGTAGGCGACACAGGCGTGGGAAGTCGGCGTATCCGGTGTTCGCCGACAGCGCGAGCACCGCGAGCGTAAAGCCCAGCGTGACGTAGTAAACAATACCTTTGCCGACAATCGCCGCCGTGAGTTGCGACAAAACACTCTGGTAGGAATCGCCTTCCGGCGGGGTCGCGCCGACATTATAGGCGCGGCAGAGATAGGCGATTCCGGCCAGAAGCACCCCTAACACACCGACAATGATCGTCAGGGTCATTTGTGCGGTCGGCACTACCGGCTTCCGGAAGACGCTCATGCCGTTACTGACCGCCTCGACCCCGGTCATCGCGGTACAGCCCGACGCGAAGGCATGTAAGAGCAGTACAATCGGAGCCGCCGATAGCGCGGTGAGCGTCCCCGCGTCAGGAAGCATCGGCGGGGCGACCACCGGAACCGGCGTGCCCCCCGCCATGACGGTTTTCACGACCCCGATAACCAGTACCAGACCGAGCGAGGCTATGAAGCCATATGTCGGTAGGGCGAACGCGATTCCCGATTCTTTCGCCCCGCGCAGATTGACTATCGCCACCAAGACAAGCACGAAAAGCGATAGCTCCAACCGGTGCGCAGTCAGCGAGGGAAAGATCGACACGAACGCCCCCACGCCCGCCGAAATCCCGACGGCGACTACCAGCACATAGTCTACCAGCAGGGCGGCGGCGGCGAGCAACCCCGGTTTTATCCCCAGATTTTCCCGCGAGACGGTGTACGAGCCGCCCCCGGTCGGGTACGCCGCCATCGTCTGCCGATAGGAAAAATATAATACGGCGAGTAGCACGAGCAAAATGCCCATGATCGGAAACAGATACGACAGCCCGATCACCCCCAGCGGCAGAAGAACCGTAAGAGCCGCCTCCGGTCCATACGCCGCCGATGCCAAACCGTCGAGCCCCAGCATCGGGACTGCGGCAAAAGGCCCGACTTTTTGTTCCTCCTCGCTATGGGAAGAGAGCGGCTTGCCGATCAGGCGGTCTAAAAATGACATGTTTATTCCTTTTCCCTGCTGACAATCGTCGGAATGGTGAACGAAAATGTGCTTCCCGCGCCGAACTTGCTTTCGGCGCGGATCTCACCGCCATGCGCCCGCACGATACTCTGCGCGACGGACAATCCCAGACCCGCCCCGCCTTTCGTCGCGCCCGGTACCTGCACGAATCGTTCGAAAATCGTTTCCAGATATTCAGGCGGGATGCCAGTCCCGGTATCGGAAACGAAAAATCGTGCCATGTCGCCGTCGCTTGCTTCAACACCGAACCGGACCGTGCCGCCACTTTCCGTATGCCGTATCGCGTTGTTGAGCAGGTTCACGAGAACACGCCCGACCTGCCCCCGGTCCGCCCGTAGCGAAGGGATGCGCGGCACGGGCACCGTCTCTAATCGCACCCCTTTCGCCGCCGCTTGCCGCTCGACCGACTGCTCCGCGCTTCGAACGATTTCGGCGACCGGTACGATTTCCAGGCGTGGCGGCGTCGCGCCTGCCTGCAGTCGCGTCATGTCTAAAAGATCGTGCATCATCGTTTGTAGCCGCTCCAGATCGGAACGCAGGGCGAGCACGACCTCCTGTTGCGCGGGGGACAACGCGCCCGCCGCACCCTCGGTCAGCAATTGCACGCCGAGCATCATCGAGGTGACCGGGGTCCTCAACTCATGCGACGCGACGCCGATAAATTCGGTCTTCAGTCGGTTGATCTCTTCCTGATACGTGACATCTTCCAGAACCGCGACCGCTCCCAATGGGGTGTTCTCTGCTTCGTCGCGCATCGGGGTAGCGCGAAGTCGGTACGTCCGCCCGCCGAGCGTGGTCAGTGCCGCGTCGCCTTCGTCCGCCGAGGTTTCCTGGGTGCCGATGGCGCGGAGAAGCGCGTCGTAGAGTCGCTTGTTGCGCACGACCAACCCGACATCGCGCCCTTTCGCAGTCGCATCCGGTCCAAAAAGTCCTTCCGCCGCACGGTTCAGGTGAACGACACGTCCCGCCGCATCGGAAACGATCACCGGGTCATACAGGTTAGCAAGCGCGGCGTCGCTCATCCGTTCCGCGAGGTGCAACCGCTCTTCTTCTACCCGCCGTGCTTCGTTCAGTCGCCCCGCCATGTCGTTGAACGCTCCGGCAAGCAAGCCGATTTCATCATCGCGCCGCACATCAATGCGCTGATTCAAATGCCCGGTGCCGACCTCCTCCGCCTGACGCGTCAGCGAAATAATCGGCGTCATCAATGAATTCACGGTACGGTAGGTAAGAATGACGGCGAGTACCCCCGCACCCGCCGCAATCACGGCGGCGAGTATCGCGGAGCGGTTTGCCTCCGCCCGCGCTTCCTTATCCGCCGTCACGATTCCCTTCTGGTTCACATCAAGAACTCCCTGTGCCGATTCCTTCAGCAATAAAAACTCGTTCTCTAGGGTTCGGAAATAAAATGCTTTCGCCTCATTCTCAGTCAACGATCCGCCGAAAAGTTGATCTAAATGCTTACTGTAAAGAGCGTAGCGTATCCGGATTTCGTCCACTAACTCCTGTTCACCACTTTCCGTCACATTGCCGGACTCCACTGCGAACGCTTTTTCAAATCGTGTTCGGTTCGCCGCGTACTGTACCCGTGCCTTTTCCCTCTGTCCCGCGAGATAGAACGTCGCCGCCGAATCCTGCCGCTCCAGTGCGTCCTTCATCTGTTGTGCCGCAACGACGCTCTTGTAATTGTCTCGCAGAATCCGATCCACGTACCCGCCGAGCCGAAAGAAGCCGCCTACACTCGCCAGTAAAACCAGTAACATCAGCGCGACCAAAGCAAGGTGAGAGAACAGAAGTTGGGAACGTAAAGAGCGGCGCATATTAATTATTGTAGCCCGGAATCGTAACAAAGGAGCAACCGGGGAAGCTATGTGCTTCCCCGGTTGCTCACATGCGGCTATTTCTTCTTGCCGCCTTTCTTTTTGTCTTTCTTATCCTTCTTGTCTTTTTTCTTGGTCTTTGCCATGATTTTTCACCTTCTTTCTGCTCCTTGTTGGATGCTGAACCCCATTATCAGACACTTAACGCGCAAATTTTGTTGCGTAGGTGCTAATAAATCCTAGATATAATTTGTTAAAGGCATTCGATGCTAAAACGAGTAAATTTGTCCGATGGTGAATGTCGTCTGGTTCTTGCTCGTCTCGCCCACAGTCTCCTTCGCGAAGAACTTCTCGCTCGCGAAGTCATGGCGCACTTCGATCAGGGTCCGCGTATTCGGGAAGATCGCGACCTTCGGCTCGTAGGAGAGAGTCACGCTACCGAGGCTGGACTTGTCGTCGGCGTTATCCGGGTTGATAATCCCCGCCCCGATGGATGAGCCGCCCAGGATGAACGTCCCCTTCGTGTCCGCCATGTACTCGGCGCGGATCCCGACCGGTCCGAAGATGCCGTACACCGCGGCACCGGCGAAGCTGTAGGTGCGGTCGGCGTCGTCCTTGCCGAATCGGTACAGCCCTTCGAACACAAACTTCGTGGTCGGGTTGATCTGGTTCGTGTAGATCAGGTCCAGCACGCTCTGCTGGCGCGGCACCGTCAGCGGCAGCGGTGCTTCTTCATTCTCCTCGAACACGCCGATATCGCGCAGGTTTTCGCGCGAACCCAACCCGTTGAGCACGAGCGACGACGTCGCCGAGGGCAGGTATGCGATCTGGAAGCCCGGCGCGAGGTCGCGGTTGCCGTCGTCGGTGCGCCCGTTGTAGCGGTTATAGATGTAGCCGTTGACCGTCAGGCGGGACGAGACCGGGTAGGAGGCACGCACCCCGGCGTTGTAGAACGGGCTCGGGATGCCGAACAGGTAGTTGTGCGAGAAGAAATTGTTGGTCCCGATCTCCACGGTCTCGTAGCCGACGTGCGTCTCGAACTGCCCGGCGTCGAACTTGAGGTCGCGGGTGCCGACAGGGATGAGCATGGTGCCGTACGCCTCGAGCAGGTTGCCGGTGTCGGCGTCGGGTCCGATGAAGTTGAAGCGCTTGACCTCGCCGTCGATGAGTTTGATCACGAACCCGGTCCGGCTGTCCGGGGTAGCGGCTTTGGCGATCTGGACCTCGGCGAGGTTCAGGGAGAACTGCCCCTCGCGCCGGTTGAAATAGTACAGCGTGTTCTGGCGGGTGAACGGCTCGTTGAAGTTGAGCGTGTAGTTCGCCTCGATGAGCCCGGTGACGACCACCCCCGGGGCGGGCGAGGAGACCGCCGCAACGGCGTCGGGCGTGCCTTCCGAGGTCGGCTTGGCGGTGTCCTGGGCGAGAGCCGCGGTACCGGCAAAGAGAGTGAGCGATGCCAGCGCGATGGCGGACAACAGGGCGCGAGATTGGCGCATAGGGTTTACGAAAGCCTCCAGAGATTTCAGAGTTTGGGATTGGTCGAGCATTGTGATTCGTTTGCACCTATTCAAGAACGGTTACCCTGTTGCTCCGCTCCCTCCGAAGGGTCGAACGAGGCGTGGTGGTAAACAATCTTTCCTGGCACGGGGAATCATTATGCCTGCAGGTTAGAAAAGAGAACTAAAGGACAGGTTACAACTTTCTTTAATTAGGTTATTTGCAACTAACGCTGTCTAAGGGAAAATATGTTCCCCAAAAATATACATCTATCAACTGAGTTATCCGGCGAGTTCGCTGGCGGTGATGATAGCACGGGCGATTTCGTGCGATGGCTTATTCAGTGCCGTGCTTTGCGTTTGTATGCGGTAAAACGCCTCGCGTTCTGTGAGCCCGTGTTTCTCCATCAGGATCGCCTTGGCACGACCGACGAGTTTGCGTGCCTCCATCCGTTCGTTCAGCGATTTGATTTCGGTTTCGAGTGTGACCAGTTCTTTAAAGCGTGCGACTGTGATAGCGATAGTTGGTGCGAGATCCGAGATGCGTAATGGCTTGGAAAGAAAACCCATGGCACCACTCGCATCCAGAACAGCGATTGCATCTGCGGTTGCATTCCCCGAAAATAGGATCACGGGGGCAATCCTCTCCGTCGTAACCGTACGTGCCACGTCCAGACCCGACAAGGGCGACCCCAGAACGATGTCCATCAAGACGGCATCCGGTTTCAAGGAACGTGCAAGGGATAACGCCTGCCCTCCATTGTCCGCTTCGCCGATGACGGAATGACCGATTTCCGTCAACATGGTCCGCAAATCAAGACGGGCAACCGGATCGTCGTCAACAATCAACACATTGGCATGTCGCACGCTGATGTATATTTTCCTAATGAACGCAAAAATAGAAAGTGAACCGTCCCAATAGCGATAGCATTTTTGGTTCGGACACAAAGCAACAACAACTACTCACACCCGGACGCTTCAACAATGAGTGCGACCCGATAAAGAACGAAACCGCTTATAGGCAGACCCGGAATCTGCTCGCCGTCACCCGAAGTGGCGGCTACCTATGCTTTAAGAAAAACGACGGCGGTGTCGGAGCTGTTGCCCGTGTATCGGGGAATCCAGGATAGCGCGGGAAAACGCACTATACAGAACTATGGAAGTTCACGCTACAACCAGATGTACAATGGAAAGCAAGGAGGTAGCGTTTAGATTTCGCCCATTATAAACGGCGTTTACTACTCTGTCAAGAGGAAAACAATGTTAAGACAACATTAAGAAAAATAAATTTTCAGGAGTAGCCGCAGAGTATCGCCGGAATAGATCGCATTGCTACGCGGTGTCGGACGTGCTACAATTCCCGCAAGCCGTTTTTCGTCGTGACCCCAACTTTCACCACTAACCCCCACAAGCCTGAAAACGTTTCCTACGGCGACTTATCCTCCCCGGTATTGATGCCCCCATCCATGCCGATTTTTCCGCCTCAACTTCATATCGGCAGATTCGAGGGACCGCTCGACCTGCTCCTCCACCTGGTTCGACAGGGTAGGATGGATATTTTCGACCTGCCCATCGCGGTTCTGTGCGATCAATACATCCAGTATCTAAACGCAATGGAGGAGTTCGATCAGTCTATCGCTGGCGAGTTTATTGTCATGGCGGCGACGCTTCTGGAAATAAAATCGCGCCTGCTTCTGCCCGCGCCGCCGAAACCGGAACCGCCGGAGACCGCGCCCCCCGACGACCCCCGCGCCGCTCTGGTGCGACAATTGCTCGACTACTCCCGGTTTCAAGCACTCTCCGAAACACTGCGCGACTGCGAGGGGGAAACGAGAAAACTATATTTTCGAAATCGCGTCGAACTGTCCGGCGAATACCGCGTTCCGCCGAAGTTCGGAGAACTTTCCGCCGAAGCACTCCTTCGCACGCTGGAACGGATGCTTGGTGAAGTCGGTGCGGGCGAGCGACAAATCACCAGCGTGCGCCGCCAGAAAATAACACTTCGGATGAAAATGCGCGAACTCCTGACTGCCGCCGAGCGGGCGGGCGCAGACGGAGTCACGCTCGAATCCCTGCTTCCCACCGCGCCTTTTGCTCTTCTTGACATCGTGCTCCTTTTTCTCGCACTGCTCGAACTGCTAAAAGGCGGCAGTGTGCAAGCATTTCAGGACCAATTTTGCGGCGAGATCCGGATTCACCACGTTGCAGAGCAGGAGACGGATGGCACAGACATTGCAGGAACAGTGAGCGACGATGCTGACCACGGATGAAACCGCCCGCATCATTGAGGCATTGCTTTTCGCCTCCGGGGACCCGCTCACCGTCAAGGAACTGGTCAAAGCGACCGACACCGATATAGAGACCGTCACTATCGCTTTGCGCGGTCTGGGCGACCGGTACAGTCAAGCCGGGTCCGCCCTGCAACTCGTAGAGATCGCGAACGGCTTTCAGCTGGCAACACGGTCGGAATACGCCGCGTATATAGGAAAACTACTCGCACCACACGCCAACCGGTTGTCGAAGCCGGCACTGGAAACGGCAACGATTATCGCGTATCGCCAGCCCTGCACACAGGCGGAAATCGAAGCGGTGCGCGGTGTCGGTTCGGATGGAGTATTGAAAACTCTCATGGAACGAGAACTTATCGCTGAGGCGGGGCGCAAGCAGACCCCCGGTCGCCCTCTTTTATATGCGACAACGCCGCAGTTTCTGCATTACTTCGGACTTTCCTCGCTAACGGAATTGCCCGTAATGGAAGACGATGAGGAAGCGCAAGCGGCTGATCAGGAAGCCGCGCACACCGCACTGGTCGCCGCCGGGATGGAAGAAGCTGGGTCGCCGACATGAAATATCAACCACTTTTTACGCTGATTTTTACCCTTTTTGCCTTACCCGTTTACCGGGCGGAAGCCAAGTCTCCCCGTGCGCGAGTTCGGGTCGCGTCCGTTTCTCCGGCAAGCAAGTTCGGTGACCCGACTAAACTCCCCCTCGACAAAGCGCAAAAACTGGTCAACACCGTCCGCATTTCGGGATTTTACGATCCCGCGAACCTTGCGCGAGTCCCGGTGGTTTCCAGCAAATCGGTCGCCATCATGGACGCATTGACCGGAGAGATCTTGTGGACAAAGAACGCCGATCAGAAACTGTATCCGGCGTCGACTACCAAGATCATGACCGGACTTCTGCTCGCCGAGCGGACCGAACCTACCGATGTGATCACGTGCCTGAATCCGAAAATCCGCGACATTGAGGCGAGTTCGCTCCACATCCAGCCCTGGGAAAAGTTCACGAGTCGTGACCTTCTATACGGGACGATGTTGCGTAGCGCGAACGATGGGTCGGTAGTCATTGCGGAGCATATCAGCGGGTCGGTGCCGAAATTCGCGGATCTGATGAATCAGCGAGCGGCGGAGGCAGGCGCGACGAACACCCATTTCACCAACCCGAACGGTTTGCCGGACAAGGGACACTACACTACCGCGCACGATCTGGCGTTTATTACCCGTGAAGCCCTGGCGAACGAGCGGTTCCGCGACGCGGTGAAGATTCGCAAGCGCGTTATCGCTCGCACTAAATCTCTGGACAAGGTTGTCGCTTCGAAAGCGAAAAAGTTTTACGAAACGTTCCCCGGGGCGGACGGAGTGAAAACCGGTTATACGCGTGCCGCACGACACTGCTTTGTGGGCTCCGCGACGCGTAACGGACGACAACTCATCGGGGTTGTGCTCGGCGCGGCAGATAACGCGTCCGGCGAGACGGCGACCGTTCTGGGCTGGGCGTTTCGCCGCTTCCCGACGATTGTTGCGTTGAAAGCGGGTGCCTCGGCTCCGGAGGTCGCGGTGATAAACGGCGCACAGCCAACGGTTCGGACTATCGCCGCGACCGACCTCGTTACGTTTACCGACGCAACCCAGTCCTCCCCCGTCGTGCAGACGATTGCGGAACCCATCGCCGGTTTGACGGCTCCGATAGGGCGGGGGCAGGAAATCGGGAGACTCGTCGCCCGTGTAGATGGGGTGGATCGCGGTAGTGTTCCGCTCCTTGCCGATGAAGATGTCGCGGTCGCTCCTGTCGTCGCAGTAACCCGGCAAGCGGGTAGTTTCCTGGGTACGGCGGGGAGGGCAATGCTCTGGACGGTGGGCGCAGGTGCTCTCTTTCTGATAGGATTAGCCTGTTATGGAACAGCGACTACAAAAAGTGCTCGCCGCCGCCGGAATCACCTCGCGCCGCAAGGCAGAGGAGTTGATTTCGGGCGGCCGCGTCAAAGTGAACGGCGAGACAATAACGGCTCAGGGCTCAAACGTGGACCCGGAGACCGACGAGATCACCGTTGACGATCAAATTATTTCCGTTGCCGCAAAGCGACACTATATCGCTTTGCACAAACCGGTAGGCTTCGTTTCTACCGTATCCGACCCGCATGCCGAGCAAAAGGTCGTTGATTTAGTGAAGATCGCCGGAGCGCGGCTGGTCCCGGTCGGGCGATTGGATGCCGACTCGGAGGGTCTGCTGTTGATGTCGGATGACGGAGACTTTGTCTTCAAGGTCACGCACCCGAGTCAAAGCATGGGCAAAACCTATCTGGCGACGGTGAAAGGAAAGCCCGATGCGAACGCAATAACACGCATCACCAAAGGCTTGAAACTTGCCGACGGATATGTCACCGCTCCTGCGGGAGCGAAACTAGTCGGGCGGGGTCAGGAACCCGGCTCGCATATTCTGGAACTGGTATTGCACGAAGGTAAATACCGGCAGGTGCGCCGGATGCTTGACGCGCTGGGCTATCCGGTTTTGCGACTGATTCGCACCCGCGTCGGTCCGGTCCGGCTGGGGGAATTGCAACCCGGTGAATGGCGTCCGCTGACAAAAGACGAACTCCGACTTATCGAGGAAGGCAAAAACGCCCCTGATATAGAACCTGATGACCAGCAGCGGTTCGGACAGCGGGGGCATTACGACGGCGAACGACGCGAACCCCAGCGTGAACGCGTTTATATACAGGGGA
Source organism: Armatimonadota bacterium (assembly GCA_014381035.1). The sequence goes on along the minus strand of JACMIS010000090.1, from coordinate 15,055 downwards.
ACCGCCGCCCTGCTCCCCCGCGACCCGGTGGATTTGCCCCGCGCAACGACCGGGAGAACGGTCAGCGACCGATGGGACGACCGGTCCCACGTCCGATGGGACGGCCGGCACCCGGTGGAGATCGCCCGCAATTCGACGGCAACCGTTCCTCGGGAGGAAATGACCGTCCGAGTTTCGGCGGAGACCGACCACGATTCGGTGGCGGGGATCGCCCCCAATTTGGCGGGGACCGACGCCCGCAAGGTCCGCCACGACCGAGTGGTCCGCCACGCGAGGGCGGCAGTCGGTTCCAGGGCAACGACGAGCCGCGCCGATTCGGCCCGCCGTCACGACCACAGGGTTCGGGAAACGGGGATCGTCCACGGTTTGACGACCGCCCGCAATTCCGGGGTGGCAACGGTGGCGCACCGAATCGCCCGCAATACGGCGGAAACAGACCGCCTTCTGGCGGCGACCGTCCGCAGTTTGGCGCGGGGCGTCCTTCGTCTGGTGGCGGGGAGCGTCCACGGTTCGGAGGCGACCGCCCCGCATCAGGGGACGGAGATCGTCCCCGGTTTTCGGGTGGTGGCGACCGACCGGGATTCGGCGGGACGCGCCCACCGCAGGGGCGCGGCGACGGCGGACCGCGACCGAACAATTCGTTCCGAGGCAATGGTGGCGGAAACGCACCGCGCCGACCGTCTAATAACGGTGGGCAAGGTGGCGGTAGCCGTCCCCCGTATCGCCCGCAACAGAAACCGAGGGATAGTAACACAAGGTAATGAAACTGGTAATAGCCGTTATTCACGACCGCGACCGTGGCAGAATCACAGAGGGTCTGCTCCGGGGCGGGTTCAAGTTCACCAAGATCGGGTCAACGGGCGGTTTTCTGCGCGAGGGCAACGTCACTCTCTTGATCGGTGTCGAGGAAAAAGATGTGGACCGCGCCCTGAACCTGATCGGGGAAGCGAGTAAAACCCGCAAGCAGTTCGTCAATGTCTTGCCTCCAGACGCGGGTCCGGTCGGGACATTCATCCCGTCTCCCGTGGAAGTTGAGGTCGGCGGCGCGGTCACATTCGTGATCGATGTCGAACGTTTCGAGCGATTCTAACCCTGATGTTGAAGTAGTCTGCGTGGGGAGAAAGAAACGCAAGCCGGAAGATGTTTCGGACCAGGAAGTCATTTCTCACCTTACACAGGATGGACGCTACGACATGAGTATCCATAAACTCATTCGCCACCCATGGAACAGTCGCGTGAGTCGTGTGCAAATTATTAACGGGCAAGAGTTCGTTGAAATGAACGATGACGACGCACTGGAAAGTGCCTGCCTTAGTTATCTGGAACGGGTTGGCACTCCCATCATTCCCGACGGAGAGTTGCCCAATTTGTATGATTCTGGGGACACAAAATAGATGGCACTTTCTTCTGTAATCGGTCAGGAGACGGCGACGACTGCTCTCCGCACCTTCATTTCTCGCGACACTGTCCCTCAGTCGTTGCTCTTTGTTGGCTCGGAAGGGGTTGGCAAGACCACAACCGCCGTAGAATTCGCCAAAGCATTGGTGTGCAAGAATCGCACCGGTGATGGCGACGCCTGCGATACCTGCGCGAACTGCCGCCGCATTGATGCGGGGGAGCATCCCGACATCAAGCGGATCGCTCCCGACGGTGAATTCACCCGCATGTACCAGCTCTGGTCGCGCTCCGGTCACGCGCCGGGCATCCTGGAATCCCTGCCCTACGCGCCTGTCGCCGCCCCTAAGCGTGTGATCATCTTCGAGCGGGCGGAAACATTCAACGATGAGTCGGCGAACTCGCTTTTGAAAGCACTGGAAGAACCGCCCTCCTATGTCAACTTCGTGCTCTGCGCCCCTGCCCCATCCGCCGTGTTACCGACGATCTTATCCCGGTGCCAGATGATCCGATTCCGACAAGCCCCGACCGAAGCGATCACCCAGGGTCTGGCAGAACGCAAAAACGTATCTATCGAGGAAGCACGCGTTCTTGCCGCCTATTCCGAGGGCGCACCCGGTAAAGCCTTCCGCCTCGCCGACGCCCCGGAAATCCGCACCCAACGCGAAGCTCTGCTCGATGTCGCGTATCGGATCGCACTGTGTCCTCCTATCGCGGCGTTTAGACTTGCCGAGGATTTCCGGAACGCCGCGAAACCGGGCAAGGCGAAAAAGGGGGACCCTGAGGAGGAAGGCGGCGACAAAACCGCCCGCGGCGATCTGGGTCGCGCACTCGAAGTGCTCTGTGCCTGGTATGCCGACCTGCTCGCAGTCGTTCTGCGCGGGGCGGACGCGCCGTTGATCCATGCCGACCGACGATCCGCCGTTCTCGACGCGGTCAAAAGGCATAGCCATCCCGAGCAAGTCGCCGAAAACCTGGAAGCCCTTTTCACGTTCCGGCGACACCTTGCCCGTAATGCGAATGCACAACTCGCCACCGAAGTCTTGATGGCGAAATTAGTGCCGCGTGCTTAGCGAACCTGCGCGAGTAGCCAGAAGAGACGAGCCGTGCTCGCGTTCGCCATCAGTGTTTTGCGCGGGTTCTGGTCGGTAGGAGCATCTTTCTTCCAGGAAGTACGATACCCACCGTCGGCATACTTCAGCCGCTTGACTGCGTATTCCCCGTTCGCTTCTGCCCGCGCTTTCAACCAGGGCAGTTTTGTTTCGCGCCATAATAGGAGATAGGCTTCGACGAGAAGATGAGTGAAGTTCGCTTCGTCGCGGAACGCTCCCGTCCCCGGTACAACGAATTCGCGTTCTGACGCCTCCGCGATACGAATCGCTTCGTCACGATCCGCCTTCGTTTTGGTCAGTTGCCACAGCTCTAAATGAGCACGGAGCATCAACGCACTGTTGTAGGTCCACTTAGTTTTCTCGATTGCACCGGTAGAGCCGTTGATGTTGTCCCAGTATAAACCGTCTGACGGGTCCTGTAATGTTTTTCGGGTCCAGTTGACGATTCTTCGCGCCCATTCTACACGTGTCTTTTTGTCCCCATGCCGCGCCAAAACGAGTGCCGCGACCGCCCCCGGTCCATTAGAACAGGTATTCTTGGATTTTCGATCTTCCCGCCAGTAGATACCACCACCTAATTTTTCGTCCCACCCGGTTAAAAAATATCGCAACACTTCCTCGGCGCGGGTGAGGTATCTCCGATTCTTTGTTAGCGTGTAGGCTTCCACGAAAGTCAGAACCATCCACTGATTGTCGTCGAAGTATTTGTCGTCACCGGCATTCGATAGGTACGCATCGTACCCGGGAATCGGTTTGTCCGTATCCCAGTAGCCTTCCAGACCTTCCCAGAAATTGTCAAGGTAGGGACGATACACTGGCGCGGCATAGCGCGACGCCCCGACCAGCATGGAGAACGCTACTCCGTTCGCCCACATAAAATCCCAGCTTATATCGTTCGGTCTCATTGGCGAAACGGGTCGAAATCGTTTCACTTTACTGTCCCATAGCGTTTTCAGACACCACTGTGTCGCCTCGTGCGCGTGCCGATTCCAGTCCATGGCTTGATTCCAATACCTCATCGCATCGTAAATTTTTTGTGTTCCGACAAGTAGAGCGTATCACGATTTTCGCTCCCCGTTAAACCATATGCGGACTTCGGTTTCATCGAAAATAGTCTAAAACATTTCTGAATGTTTTTTGAAGAAATTGACGAAGCAGTGCGTTCATACAAGTGAAAGGAAACGCCAAGGACTGTGACCGATGAAAATTTATCCGATGACGATCTTCTGTTACGAACAGCACGTGGTAGTGATCGGCAAGCCTTTGCTTGCTTGATACGCAGGCATCAGGCGCGGATTATCCGTTTTGCTACCCGTTTGTTTAATGGTGATCTCGACACCGGTGCCGATATTGCTCAGGAGACCTTCGTGCGTCTCTGGGAAAGTCGGCACTCCTATGTCGCCTGCGGCAAACTGATCCCGTACCTGCTTCGCATCGCCTATAACTTGAGCATGTCACGCTTGCGATCCCCGGGATCAAAGATGATGGGGTTGGATCAAGCAGAAAGCATGCACGCTCGAAATGCACCCATGGATCTTTCGTTAGCCGTGCAAGATGCGTTACAGGATCTACCCGAACCGCAACGCGTTGTCTTTCTCCTCCACGAATACGAAGGGCTTTCGTATAAAGAGATTGCGGAGGTTCTATCAATAGCCATGGGAACGGTCGCCTCCCGCAAAAACAGTGCGGTGCTGGCGTTGCGTGGATCACTTGCCCCATGGTTTGGAAGGGAAACTATATGAAATCACAAACGAAATCAGAGTCGCAACACGAGAAAGATGTTTCCGCTGCTGAAAAATCCCACGAGGAGTTTTTCGACGAAACATTGTCCAATCTCGTGCAATCGTGGGAGGTAAACGTCGCGGATATTGACCTGACGGATCGCGTCATGGCGGTAATCACTACTGGAAACAATGCTACTCTTCCTATGTCCGAAGCCGTTTCTCAAGACTATACCAGGAGTTTTAAGGTTCCCTTTGTAGACCTGAAAATACACAAACCGGAGACGAACGCGTTAAAAGCACTAAACGCCGAGTTCGCAAGAAAGCATAGAGTGCTTCCCGTGCGCCATGAAGGCAGAAGATTATGGGTCGCCATGCAGGATGTGCATGACACCGTCGCGGTGGATGTCGTGCGAATGGCTTCCGGCTGTCTTATACAACCGATGATTGCAGACCCGATGGAACTGGAGAAAGGGATAATCGAAGCGTACGGGATTCTGGAACCGCCGTCCCCGCCAAATCCGCCGACGGCAGTCGCCGCACCCGCACCGGAGCCACCCGATGAGGTGAGTCGATTACTTCGCGAGACGCTCTTCGAAATGCGTGCCATGCGGGACGAAATCTCGGCTCTGCACCGAGAGGTCGCCGAACTGCGGCGAGAACGCACTGGCGGCGTGCCTCGTCCTTCCACCGCCCGATTATTTCCGTTTGCGCCCGAGAACGTAGCGCACCGCAATCGTTAACTTGACTGGAAAGGTTTTACAATGACGCCACCTATTGAACTGATCGCCCTTTTTGACGCCGCCCTTGCCAAAGGCGCATCGGATATGCATATCCTTGCCGGGGCATCGCCCCGTATTCGGGTTTACGGCGATTTACTTCCTCTGCCGGAACAGAAACCGCTGACAGCAACGGATATTGAGGAACTGTTACTTCCACTGTTCCCCCCATCTACGAAAAATGGATTACAGGAAGGGATAATTTCATCGTCCGAGATACTTTCTACCCATAGTGATTTCAACTTTGTCGTGTATGTCTTCCGTAGCGCGGGCACACTCGCGGCGACGGTGCGAATTTTGTCCGCGCATGTTCCGACCCTTGCGCAGGTCGGCTACGACTGCCTCGATCATTTCAAGGACCTGGCGAAAAAGTCGTCCGGCTTGATCTTGATCACGGGACCGGTCGGGTGCGGCAAGCAAACCACGGCATTCGCGCTCCTTCAGGAAATAAATGCTTCCCTGCCCCGGCGTATTCATCTTTTGGAAGAATCGTTCTCGCACCGTTTGCAAAGCGCAAAAGGGCTCGTTTCCTCCCTGCTGATCGGTCAGGATGTGCCAGACTATGAGGCTGCCATCCGACTTCTGATATGGCATGCAGACCCCGATGTTCTGTATCTTGCTGACCTACCGGACATGCAAACGGTTCAGTCTGCTCTTACGGCTGCCCGCATGGGTCATCTCGTTATCGCAAATGCGACCGCACCGTCTGCTGCACAGGCACTGGCGACGATTTGCGATGCCCTGCCGGAAAACTCGTTGCCGACGTTCTCGGAACAACTCATTGCGGTGACGAGCCAACGCTTATTCCGGAAAAGTGACGGACCAGGTCGAATCCCCGCGTATGAGATTCTTCAAAACACGCCTGCTCTTTACGAAGCCATCCGGAACCGGGCGACAGTGGGGGCGTTTCTGCAGGAACTCACGTCTGAAAAGGCGGGCACGGGTCCCCTTCCCCAACGGGTCGCCGACCTGATCCGAAACGGGGCGATTACGGAATCCTCAGGCAAGGAAGCGTTGCGAGACTATCCTACGCTTTGATCCCGGTATACTTGGTCCGGCAGTTCAGGAAACCGGCGATCTCGCTCGCCAGTGTCAGAACATGCCGCTCTTCGTAGCCGTTATAGAGGAGAAGTTCGTGCCCGTCCGTGTGTAGCACTTCAAGCAGGTAAAGGAAGCGTTCATCCGGATCTCGCGTTTCCCGAATTGCGACACACTCGACGCGGTGTAGTGGGGCAACCGTTGTCTTATTTTCGTACAGATAATCCGTTTTTTTGTCGAACATGAACACGAGTGCCGCGCCGTAGGCTTTTTTGATATACAGCGGCACTCCGACGAGGAGGCAGACGATGCCGATAATCCAGAACAAGGCGAAATGGTTGTTGGTCGGCGCGAACGTCCGGGCTGCTTCTACGGTCCCGGTTGCTTGCGCCGACTGCCCCCCCTGCATCATGCCGAGAAACCCGATCAGGGTAATGGCGAGCATGGCAATCGCAAAGAAGATATATACCTCAACCCCGAGCCCGCCCGCATTCTCGCGCCGAATACTCAGTGTTTCCAGGCTGCGCTCAACGGTGAGTGGACCGACCTGTTTGGGATAATCGCCATACGGGTTCAGTCGAGTCAGCGGTAGCGCGAACTCATTCCCGTGTTCGCGGTCTTCCTCATCACGGGCGAATTCTTCCGTGCGGTACGCCATGCGTTCCTCTACTGTGGTTCTAACTGCTTTTGCAGAAGGGCGAGTGCTTTTTGCATCTGTGGATCTTGCTTATCTTGTGCAAGTTTATCCTGCGGGGCAGAACGGCGGGCATCGCGCATTCGTACCCAATCGGCGTCGGTCAGTTGCGTAGCGACATCGGGAACGATTCCCCCGCTGACGCGTGCGCCGGTAAGGAGATCATACCGTTTATTGATGTCGTTTTTGTCGGGAGTGAAGTACCGTTGCGTCGTGATCTTCACCGCCGAATCGTCGTCCAGAGGAAAAATGGTTTGCACCAACCCTTTCCCGAACGTCCGGGTGCCAACCAGGGTGCCGACCTTGTGATCTTTTATCGCGCCAGCAACAATCTCTGCCGCCGATGCGGAATTGCCATTCACCAGAACCACAATCGGATAATCGCCGGAATGGAGTTTGTTCTGGTGTTTGTTTTTCTCTACGGAAAGGGGCGACATCTTGCCACTCTTCTCCTGAATCCACACAACCGTCCCCTTGGCGACAAACCGGGAGGCGAGGTCCTGCGCAACATTGAGGAGCCCCCCAGGGTTGTCGCGAAGATCAAAAATTAGAGCCCGCATCCCTCGCTTCTCGAGTTTTGTCACGGCGGCGGCAAACTGTGTATCCGCGGCTTCTCCAAACATCGAAAGCGACACATACCCGATCTTCTCCTCAGGATCCTGCATACGCCATTCGACCAGCGGCGATGCTACCATTGCCCGCGTCAGCAATAAGTGGATCGGTGCCGCATGGTTTTTTCGGGCGACGGTCATCCGAATAGACGTTCCGGGGTCTCCCTTGATCTGTTCCGTGACCTGATCGAGCGATTTCCCTTTGGTGGAATGGTTGTTTACCTGTGTGACTATGTCGCCGGCAAGCACCCCCATCTTTGCCGCTGGGGAATTATCGATGGTTTCTATCACCACGATGCGCCCATCTTTGGTAATATCGAGTGTGGTACCGATCCCGGCGAAAACGCCACTCGTCTCCTCCATGTTTTGCGCGTATTCGCGGGGAGTCCAGAACTCGGTATACCGATCATGCAACGTTTCGAGCATGCCATCAATCGCCGCGTACGTCAATTGCATGGGATCCGGCGATTTCGCGCCCGGTGCTTGCGACGCGTAATCGGTTCGAATCGTGTTCAACACGGTAAGGTAGGTTTCCGTTGTTGCCAATCTATCCGCAATGTCCGCCCCGAAGGCAGGGCGTGCTAAGAAATTCGTTACTACCGGTTGCGACGATGTATCTCCGAAAGTGCCGGTATGAATCCCGCCGAGAAACCCCGCCACGACCAGAGTTCCCAACAACACAAAACGCTTCTGTGACCTCGTAAATCTCAACGAATCGCCTCCCGTGTTGGTACAGAGGTTGCCAGACTTGCGCTCCCGGTACGTCCCGCGACAGCGACCGCCCGTGCTACTGTGTCTGCCTCGCTCATGTCTCCCGGCAAAACAACGCGCGGTGCCAGCCCAACCTGTTCCCAAGCCGTGCCTTTTGGGCTGACCAATCTTCCGGTTGTCAGAGTAAATGCCGAGCCGTCGGGGAGCGGATACAGTGTCTGCGAACGACCGTCACCCCATGTTCGTCCGGTGCCGACAATCGTCGCGCCACCATCCGCCAGTCGGATCGCCAATGCTTCGGCGAATCCTGCGGTTCCTCCGTCAATCAGCACGGACACGGGGCGTTTCTCTTTGGCTAAATCCTTGATCGGCAACGGCAACGGCGTTCGTTTGCCCCCCGCCCCGATCTCGATGGCGAACGGCTCCGACGTTGATAGAAGGTTCGCCGCGATTCTTTCCGCCACATTCAGTGAGCCAGCACCCGCGTTTTGACGAAGATCGAGAACAATGCTCTCTCCCGGCGATGCGTTCTGCAACACCGAGGCGAACTCGGAACGCATTCCTTCGGTGAACGCACCGACGCGAAGATAGGTGGCGGATTTGCCAGTGGCTTTCTCGTGTCGCACGACCAGCCGGGGTGCCGCCGTTTGCGCGTTTGGGACCACAAAACGAAGCGGTTTCGCTACCCCGGGACGTTGAACGATCACGGTATGCGTTCCGGCAGTGCCCTGGCGCAGCTGCATCTGCGCGACGAGTAGTCCGATCCCGTCTTGAATGGGAAGATCATCGCCCTCTTGACTGGCCTCGGCCGGGAGTGGCCCCGGCACTGGCTTCGGAAGTTTATTCGGTGTCAAGTAGGGATTATCCCCGAGGACATATCGTCCGTCCAGATGGGTGATCCGGTCGCCGGTGCGTAAACCGGTGCGTGCCGCCGGTGATTCCGGAAGCGGCGCGACAACAATCAGTCGCAACTCGGTGTACCCGTTCTTGGTTTTCGCGCCGCGAATAGCCGTGATCGCACCGATCCCCGCGAAACGCCCCTCGCCTTCCGCGTCAAAGACAAGTCGGTCCGACGCGGTCACGAAGTACGATTGCTCATCTTCCAACGACGAAAGCATTGCCCGCACCGCACCGTGGCTGAGGACCTGTTCCGACGGGACGACATCCACATATTCGCTACGGACGAGGTCATGCACCTGTGCGAAGGTTCCGGCAGCGGCACGGAGTCTTTTTTCGGCTTCCGTATTCCTGGTTCGAAGTGCGGAGGTTCGTGCCGGAGTCAGCGCACGTTGACCGGCTTGTGCGAGTTGAGTCCTCTGATCGTTGGCAACCCGGCGTACAGACTGACGGGAATCCTGAAACCATTTTCCGGCGGAATAGGCGGCGAACGTTAAAAATGTCGCTGAAATAGCGAACGTTAAAGAAGAAGCGCGGAAAAGTTTGTGCGGCGCAGTCATCGGGAAGTGCTCGCCCTTGCAATAGGATTTCCGGAGAGCAGTTACGGCGTAATACCCTCCCGGTGCTTCGATTATACCATCATGTCGGCAGAAGTGTCCTTCGCGGTGAATATTTTCATTGCGGGGAAAGAATACCGGTGATCTTTGCCGAATAGATACCTATCGAACAGGCTTACGTTGGCAAACCCGATAGAAAAACGGGCAACAGTAACGGGGTGTAGCATGATTATTGCATGCACATTAAGATGTGGTTGTGAGAGGAAAGGTCTCTTTTAAGTGATGGAAATGATTGCCTGGATTTTATTTGCTATCGCGGCTATCGCCGTTGTTGTACTCTTCCTTCAAACCGGAGAAGCAAAAAAGCAACTTGCCCTTTCCGAAGCGAAACTCGCCGAACACAAAGGTACGGCAGAGAGCGACAAAAAGCAGCCCCTCGCGGTGGCGAGTGGTGTCGGGCAAATCGTTGCATCCCAAACGGACGCCCTGGCAGATTTAGAAAAGCGACTCCATTCGAGCCTTGCCGAGGTGAAACGGCTTGAAACCATTGTCGCCGACACCGAGAAGCAGATGCTTGCAGAGCGCGAAAAGTCGGAATCCGCTCTCGCTAAAGTGACAGTCGCGGAAGCGATGGTTTCGCAAACGCGCTCGCGAGCCACCGAAGCCGGACATTCCGCGGTTCTGGAAGCGAAGAAAGAAACCGAGTCCGTGCGGTCAATGCTCGCCGACGCCGAAAAGCGACTCCTCGCGGTTGCCGATCCCGAGAAACGCATGAACGAACTGGTCAGTGCGGCAAAGCGCGCTGAGGCGGAAGCCGTATCCGGAGCGGAACGATCTAAACTGTTGCAAACGGAGGTGGAATCACTCCGTGCGAAACTCGTACAAGCCGAAGCCGCTTCCAATGCCGCGACATTCGCTGTGACTGCGGCAAGGGCGGAAATGGAGAAAACGATCCGGGACCAGTACGAATCGCGGCTTCGGGACGCAAAGATCGAATTTGAACGCGACATTCAGTCTCGTCTGGGAGCAGAGCGCGAACGGTTCGAGGCGGAGCAACGGCGTCTTTCGCTCGAACTGGAAAAAGCGCGGGTCAGTTCCTTGCAACGCGATATGCCCACTGTGACGATCAGTGAGCCGGACATGCCGGTTCGCCCACGAACGCGACCTGCTCCGACAAAGAGCACCGAGATCGGTGGCATCGGCGAAGAAAGACCGCTGGTCATTGTCGCGGATTCAGATGTCAATGCGATCAAAACTATCGCGCAGCATCTTGAAGCGGGCGGCTATACCGTCCGCTCGACGAACTCGGTGGCGGACGCCATCCATGCCGCTCGAAACTCCTCCCCGGTCGCGTTCGCGCGGGATAGCACGAACCTGCCCGACGGCGATTGCTGGTCGGTGCTCGCTTCCGTGAAGGAGGATCCGGACCTGAAAGAAATCCCGGTGTTGGTGTTCGCGCCGAGCAAAGACAAGGAGCGGGCGATGGAAATGGGTGCGGCAGGCTGCTTCCCCAAACCCATAGACAAAGCGGTTCTCGTCGCCACCATCAAGGCGGCGATGGTGAAGCGGAAACAAAGGGCGAGACTGGCGGCGGCTTCGAGCGGGACCAGTGTGGCAAGACGTAGTTCACTGCTCACCACCCCGACTCAGTGAGTCAGTATCCTTGCGCGATGTCCACGACGCCCGCGAGCGGCTCGCCAGCCGCGAAGCGGGCGACATTCTCCAGGAAGAGGCGTTTTTGTCGTTCGCGCAACCCTTTTGCCCACCCCGATGAGTTATGAGGCGCGATATGCACCTGCGGTATCTCCCACAGGGGTGAATCGTGCGGGAGCGGCTCGGTGGCGAATACATCCAGACACGCCCCCGCTATTCCCCCCGTTTGTAGAGCGGTGATCAACGCGGCTTCATCCACCAACCCGCCCCGCGCAATGTTCACCAACCGGGCGGTGGGTTTCATCGTGGTGAGCTCTGATTCGCCAATCAGATGCCGCGTCTCACCTGTTAGTGCGGCGGCGATAATCACCCAATCCGACTCGCGCAATAATTGTCGCAGCCCCCCGGTGCCGGTCACGGTTTGATCCACGCAGGGAGCGGGGAGGGGTCTGCGGCGGAGCCCGATGGTGCGCATCCCCATCGCTCCACATCGCTCCGCGATCCCCTGCCCGATAGGACCCAGACCGACGATCCCAGCCGTTTGCCCGTGCAACTCTTCCTGTTGGAGGGATCGCCAGTGTTTTGACTGCTTCTGCTCGTGCAGTTCCGGCAGCCGGTGCGATACCGAGAGCATCCATGCGAGGACAAACTCGCCGATAGCGATGCCAAAAGCCGGACCGCTATCCGTCAAGATGAGCTCGCCCCGCTCACACCGCTGGCGGACGGGCGGGGTGAGCACATGGTCTACGCCAGCCGAAGCGGTGTGCAACCAGCGGACTCGGGCTGCCTCGTTCTCGATCAGCGACGAAAACCGCTTCCCGGCTACCCAGCGCAGTACAGCGACCGCGCTATCGGTATCCGGTGGCAAATCGCCCTCCTCGGAGTACGGAATGCAACGGTATAACGGGGCGATGGATTGGATCTGCGCTGACAGCTCTTCATGTACCCCCTCAGGGATAAGAAAAACTTCCGACAATTATTGTCCGCCTCCGAGTCCACTCCCACCGAACCCGGGAACCTCGCCGCCCATCGGCATTGAGCCGCCGCCAGGCATGGGGACTGCCGTTGCTGGCATTTTACGCATCTCGTTCACGGATACAATGGTGCGCTCGAAAGCAGGTTTCATTTTTTCCCAATCGCGCTCCGAGGATTCGCAGATAACGTTCACGATGGACATGCCTCCCCCGACAGTGACGCGGTAGCCGTGTCGTTTCCCACCGAATCCGAACTGATTCCCGCCCGCCGTATATTCATTCCAGCGAATATCGGGAACGAACTCCTTGCCGGTCTTATCCATCACGACCCCGGTCATCTTCGGAAACATTTGTGGTGTCGGGGTGACTTTCGTTTCCTTGAACCCTCGGAACCGATTCTTGAACTGTTTTCCGTGCGCACGGTGGATCGGTGCGGCACGCGAATTGAACACGCCGGACGGTATCGGGTCGTCCCCGAAAAGAAGTTGTCCGGTTAGCAGACCGGTCACACTGCTTACGGTCATTTCGATGCTTGCATTCCCCTTTTTCGCGGTGACGCCATCCCCGATGGAAGGCTGGCTGTCCGTCGACGCCTTGCCCATCGCATGGATGTTCCATTCTTTGGGAAGTTCGCAGGTGAACGATTCATCCGCCGCAGTGAACGGTTCCCATGCGGTCGGAGGCGGGACAGGCGGGGCAGGTATCAGCAGTATTACGATGCCGATCAGTGCGGCGAGACCAACGCCGCCCGTTACGTAAAGCGGAATCTTTGAGGCTTGCTCGGGGTCGTCATAGGACGGACGATGTGAGATCGGACCGCGTGGCGCATTGATCAGGGCAGGGCTACTAGGACCATACCCGATGCCCGGCGGCAACGTCGGAGAGGCTGTCGGTCCGACCGGCTCAGGGGTGCCATTCGAAACGGTCGGCTCTGTGTTTGGTTGAGTCGCAACATTGCCACCAAGCGGTTGTAATCCCCCGATAGGGGCGAGATCGTCGGAAAATTTGCTCATACCAATACCTCCGGCTGTGTATTCCACATTTTCACACCGCTGTCCTGCACTTTTTCGCGCACCGTCGCAAAATAGTATTTGCGCAGATACACCGGTTTATTAAGGGCGTCGACATGCCGCATTTTCCCATTCTGTCACAAGAAGTTGTTACGAAGCGTGTTAACATCGGGACTGCTTCTTAACCGGGCATAAAAATAAAGTTTGTGAGTGATGTAACCAAAATCCAGCCTCGTGAGTCTGTTATGTGACAGGCAATTCCGCCTAACACTTATGTTACTCGCTTCGAAGCGATGAAAGCGGGCAGAAGAAGAAAAGCCCGGAAAGGTTTGGAGATACGGATGGTACAACGAATCACGCGTGAGAATAATCGCTCGAATTGGGGTGTTTTGCCGGTCGTGATCCCGGCGACGTTGCTGTTACTGCTCACAGGTGGGGTACGCACTTATACCTATGTGAGTGCAATGCCGGGGCAGAGCCAGGAAGATACCGCGAAACAATCGAGATTCGGTAAAGGCTTGAACCCTACCGAGGAGACTTTCGCCCAATATGCCACAATTCTGGAACTGCTAAATAAAAATCAGGAAGAGGAAGCGTTGTCACGATTGCGTTCGTTGCTCCAGGAACCGCTCAGTATGGATGGAAACACGTTTCGCGATGCGCATCTAAGTCATTTCTCGCCAGAGACCTTGCTCCTTTCCGTAACGCAAACTCTGGCGAAGCGAGCCCAGATTTCCGCTAAAAACGGGGACAATGAAATGGCTGGCAGATATGTGGACGCCCTGTACGGCGTCGGCGATCACGTTCTATCCAACCCATCGCCATCCTTGAAAGCCCTGGAATCCGCGCATCATTTCCTCGGTTTTGCCGCCCGAATGCAGGTAAGCGTTTTCGCCAAAGGAGATTACTATGGTGCGGCAGCTCGGTACCGGGAATGGGCTCTGACCACGCTGTGGAAAAAGCGCATTTCGCCGCGCATCGAAAGCAATAGTTCCACACCGAACGGGAAAAACGAGAAGATATTAGCCGCGAACCTGGCGCGGGAATACCGAGACGGCTGGTCGCGAATCCGTGCGGGAGAAGCGTAAAGTTAGGTGGTTATAGGTGATCGGGCTACCGGGTGGTTGGGCGAATCGCCCTAACCACCCGGTAGCCCGATCACCTATTCCGCGTTCCCTTCCTCGATTACCGCGCGATCTTCCGCATCGAAGAAACTCCGTTTGCGCTCGGCGAATGCGGGGGCGGCGGGGTTCGCAGAGCGGTACTTCGCGGTCGCTTGCGAGACGGCTTTCAACGCGCTTTGTTGTCCCTTCCCTGTTGCCGCGTATGTTGCGCTACTTTCTGCGGTAAACCCCATTGTCGCTCCCGTCGCGATAGCATCCTGATTGGCGGCGAGGAAAACAAAATCCCAACCGTAAATGTCGCGCTGGTGAGTGATCTTCTCGAAGATCTGTTGTCGGGAAAATTTGTGCGAAGCGTTCTCCATGCCATCTGTCAGAGTGACGAAAAGCACTTTGGCGGGTCGCGCGTTTTCGGGTAACGTGGCAAGCCGGCTCCCTGTTTCGTCTATCGCCTGTCCAACGGCGTCGAGAAGTGCCGTGCTCCCGCGCGGGACGAACGTTTTCTCTGAAAGTGGCTCTACACTGGGTAGTGGGGTGAATTCGTGGGGCTTCTCGTAGCGGTCGTCGAATTGTACGAGTGTGAGCGTCGCCGAACCGGGTGCCGATTGTTGGTCCTTCAAAAACGTGTTGAATCCGCCGATAGCGTCGCCGCGCATGCTGTCCATGGAACCGGAACGGTCCAGAACAAGAGTGATATGGGTGTAGTCTAATTTCATCGGTTTGCCTTTCGTATCCGTTAATAGTTACGCGGGCGACAAACCGGAAAGTGCCGCCCCGCTTAT
>JACMIS010000680.1 GCA_014381035.1 Armatimonadota bacterium | reverse complement strand
TCGATGTCGTAAGAAATCTGCTTTCGGGCACGCTCGCATCGCAATCGCGGATTTGTTGACTTGCGCGGAGAAACTTTTCGAGGGGATAGCGCGAGTAATCCTTTTGACGCTAAGACTACTTTTGTAGTATGATTGCTATATGCTGACACTTCGATTTCTGGTTGCGTTCCTGACATCCCTTTTAATCTTGTATGGCACCGACGAAGCGTCCGGCGAAACGTTCGCCTACACGCCACGTAGCGACGGAAAAATCACTACGTACCGCGTTACCGCCTCCGGCGCATTCGAACCAGTCAGGGCGGACCCGATCCCTCCGGGCAACCGCCCCCTCGCGCTCGTGTTGTCGGCGGACAAACGCTTCCTGTATGCGTACCCGGAGTTCGACCGGGGGAAAGACGGACACAATACCGAAGAGATCGGTGACGAGAAGCGGATCAAAGTCGTCGCCAGCAAACCGACCCCCATCACGGTTTTCTCCATCGGAGAGGGCGGGGTGTTGCGGCGTCTGTCAATCCTTGCCGTTCCCGCACCGCTCGGGCAACTCGTACCACATCCCGGCGGGCGGTTCGTTTATGGGCTGACGGCGACACGGGGCGCATTCATTCTTCGGGTTGCCCGCAACGGGACCCTGACGCTAGCGGGAGGCACACCGGTCGAATCCGGGATGGGACTCGGCGATATACCGGGGGAGCGGGACGCCTGGGGACTTACGTTCTCGCCGAACGGTGACTATCTGTACGCTTTCCGCGGCGACGGGTTCGTGGACCACGCGGAAAACTACCTGCGCCGGTACAAAGTCAACCGCGCCAGCGGTCGCCTGATGCCGGATGGGAAACCCTGGGACAGTCGGAGCGAGAAAACAGTGAGCGTCGCGCTCGACCCTGGTATGGTCCGGTTTTTCGTAAGCAACACCGCGTTCGTCAAAGGGTTCGCGGGCGGAATCTGGGTTTGCCGCGGGGACGGCACCGGGCGGATTCTGTCGCAGGGCTCGCGCCTCACCCTTGTCCCGAAGGGGCAAGCCGCCTACGGCAACGACCAACTTCTCATGCGGCATCCGAAACTCCCGTTCGTCGTTTATCGGGGTAGCGAGACCGACCCGTATTCCCTCTGGCGTGTGACCGCGCCGGGCAAGGTGTCGAAAATCGCGGCATTCGCTTCGGCGTTCCCGGAGCGATCCCCCGTGGCGATATATACCGATCCTTCCGGTCGTTTTCTCTACGAGATTCAGGTCCTGTACCCAGCGCGTCAGGCTCGCGTGGCGGTTTTCGCGTGGGACAAAACAGGGACGCGAATCGCCCTCGCCATGCCCCCGCAAACCATCCCGAATGCCGACAGCACCGATTTCGTTTTCGTCGCGCCTCCGGTAAAGTAACCGTATAATGCTACTCTGGATCGCTGAAATAGTGCCGAGCAGAAAAACACCATGTCAATGCCTGAACCGAATCTGTGGCACTTCGAACGCGCCCACTGGGACGCCAGACGTTTACGGGTCGCCGGGGTGGACGAAGCAGGGCGTGGTCCGCTCGCCGGTCCCGTGGTCGCCGCCGCCGTAATCCTGCCGGACAGCTACGACATCGCGGGCATAACCGACAGCAAAGCCCTGACGGAAAAGAAGCGCGAAGCGGCGTTCACACGGATCGTCGCCGACGCCGAAAAAGGCTTCGACGCCTCTGGCGTGGCGTTCAGCGTCGGATGGGCGTTCCCGGACGAAGTAGACCGGATAAACATTTTGCAAGCCACCCATGTTGCCATGCGCCGCGCCGTCGCGGGATTATGCGTGCCACCGGACGCGGTTCTCGTAGACGGCTTACCGGTGCGCGATCTGCACGCCCACTGCACGGCGATTGTGAAAGGCGACGCGCTCTCGGCGTCCATCGCCGCCGCTTCGATCCTCGCGAAAGTGTCCCGCGACCGCTACATGACCGAGCAGGACGCCCTTTATCCCGAATACGGCTTCGCCCGACACAAAGGCTATTGTGCCCCGATCCATTTAGCCGCCCTCGCCGAGTACGGACCCTGCCCGATCCACCGCTACAGTTTCGGACCCGTCGCGCAGGCGTCGTTGAAATTCTAACCAACGGGTCCCTGTGGTCAAAGAGAGTAGGAGTCCGGTATCCGCGTAGCCTTTGATCGTCGTTCTTGCGAAGCAACATTAGTTCGGGATAAACGGAGAGCCGTTTGACTCGCTCATCATCGTTGCAGTTCGACCAGAAATACTGGCTCTTCTGAGGAGATTCGCAATTGCCCGGAGGGGGGAATGGTTCCCGTACCAATAGGAGCCATTGACCAGTCGAGCAATCGGTACCGCATGCCAGCCAGGGCGGGTGCCGCTAGCGTCGCTCCGACACGCGATACCAGCACCGGGGTCGTTCCGGTGCTAATGGTCGCCCCCGTGTTGAGGAACCATCCGAACTCCTGCGTCAACTTCTTCAGGTCCAACTGAAAACCGCTGTTGAACGAGGTGCTGACCAGCGAAAGGATGGCGTGCCGTGTCTCCTGCAACGGCTTGCCGTCCAGGCTCGCCAGACCGAACTCGATATATTTTTCATCCGTAGTGACGGGATAGGGGGTCTGTGGAGGGTTTTTCACTTCCACATCTTTCAGAGTCACCCCGGTTTTACTGAAATGGATTTGCGGACTCCCGATTTGTGCGAAGAAACCGGTAAACATCGCGACGCCGGGGGCGTCGAAACGCAAATTTCCTTTATGCCAGTCGTAGGCGATCTCCTCAGTCGGCATGATCGGGGATGGCTCGTAGACGCGCGACTTATAGGTCGGACCGATCACTTCGTCGTCCTCGCGTAAAGGATCGATCCGGAGGCGCATGCCGTATCGGTAGGTAGTCGGCATAAACTGCGCCCCCAGTTCGCCATAGCTTTTGCCATAATTCATGCTCGCCGGGTCCATCAGGCTTTTCCTGCCGAAGACGAATGTCGTCGGGGTTGGCGCGGGCTTCAAAAACCCCTGGGTGAACACCGCCGCCGCCGTGCGCATCGCCGCCATCTGCACCTCGTCGAACTGATAGTGATACCCCTGCGGGTGTCCGCCCGCACTCGTATAATCCATCGTCTTTTCATACGGTTTGGGTTTGGTGGAATCCGGGACGCTCCCGAAATAGTGCCAGCAGACGATGTCCCAGTCCTGGATAGCACCGAGCGCGGCGATCCGCATCGGGTACTCGGCGCGATATTTCGCCGGTTGCTCGATCTGTGTTTCATAAACGAAATAGGGCTTGCCTTCCACGCGATTTTGCTCGACCCAGGGCTTATCCCAGCACAGTCGCGGCTGTTCTTCCAGCCCCGAGAACCAGGGGTAACGTTTGTGCGTCGGATCGTGATGAAACCCGGTGACATAGGTGTCGTGTGCGACGGCGTCGGCTTGCTGGTGCAGATATTGCGACTGAATCTCGTAGCCGATCCCGGTGTCCCAGACCAACGGAGAAAGGCGGGTAGATTTTCCCAATGCTTTGACCGCCGCCGCTTCGCGCTTCTTGTGTGCGACCCAGATTTCCAGCAAAAATGCAACCACATCCTCGCCGCGTGCCCGCGCGAAATCGTCTCGTGTGTACTTCTGACTGAGTCCTTGTATCGCTTGCCGTGCCAGGGGGTTCGCATCGTTTAGCGCAGCATCGCTGCGGGTCGGCTCTCCCATCGGGGCGAAAATTATCGTGCCTTGTTTAAGACTTTCTCCGGGTAATAGCCCGTTCCAGGCGGCAGCAACCTTCGCATCGGTGCCGTAACGGGAAACCAACCAGGTATTCCATCGCTCTATCAGCCGGTTCCGGAAGAACGGCGGCAGGTTCTGCCATTCCCCCCGCGCCATCTTTCCGAACCACCACTCCTCGTTGGAAAGTTCCCACACCGCAAAAACGGGGTCATCCGCCCATCGGTGTCCCGTGTATAGGTTGACATGACTCCCGACTTCTTTCATGTGTCGGATACCGACAGATTCGATTCGTGCGTCCCAGATGCGTGCGATGTTGTCGCGGATCGGCATTCCCTTCTCGCCGACCGCTTCTTTCCATGCCGTAGCGGTCGCAGGATCTTTAACAATGTCCGCGTCGACCGGCAGCACCTGACCGCCGTTGATTCCGGCACCCCAGGCTTTCATACCGTTCTGTTGGAGACACCACAAAAAATGATCGGCACGGTCCGCTTCCGAATTATCACCCTTCGTATAATCCTGAGTCGGCGACTGCCAGTAACGCACCATGTTGAAGCCCATCGCCTTCAGCCGTCTGACGACCGCCTCGTTGTCTGCCGCCGTCCCCCCCGGAAAGCCGCCGATAGCCCCCCAGTACCGTACTCGCTTCCCGTCCAGCGATAAATGACCTTTATCCACGGTGACATATTGTGTGTCGGCGGGCGGTGCTACTGTCGCCGTATTCCTCTGGGCTACCGCCGGACGAATCGGTAATGCGGATAGCGAAACCGTTGCGCTACAAAGCCACAGGGAAAGCACGACGGCGGTTCGGTTAAACGATTTTTTGCTAGCGAAGTGGATCATTGTTTGTTTTTCTATGCGGAAAAAGTGTATGTATCGGTCCAGGTGATCGTTTTGCCTGATGGGATGGTCACTCGGGTAAATGGCTCCGGGCAGATCACCTTTTCCGTCGCGTAAAGGTTGAAACGGTTCAGTCCTTTTTCTCTGCCGGAGCCTATCACTGCGATTTCCGCCCCGGTGCGGAGATTCTGTACCGCGAAGTGAGTGGCGGCAGGGTTGGTCAGCCCGGCACCACCGAAAACGGCGAATGCCGGATTGGACGCGGCCATCGGGCGCAGGAATGTGCCTCCTTGTCCTTGCCACAGGACACCTGCGTTTTTCAAAGCCGTCGGATCTCGCGCAACCAGCGGTACCGCCGTCCGTAGCCGGTATCCCGGTCCGATGGAATCATCATCTATACGCAGGAAATTATGGTTATAATGCTCGGTTTCGATTCGAAGAAGACCCGTGTTCGTCAAAGTACGGGTGAGCCTGATTGCCGGTTTGCCGGATAGGAGGTCGATGCGGTATCTATACAGATAGCCGTAGCCGCGCCCATCGCTGCCGCCCAGATCGGCGGACAAAAACTGTAGCGTCTCAACGAACCTCTTCCCCTGACGGACACGGGTATGAGCCGGTTTTACCAGATCGTAGCGTCGGTGAAACTGATAGGCAGCACCATCGTCCGGGCGTCGCAGTAGTCCGACGCCCAGCTTGATAAAAATCCCGCGCGCGGGTGCCGGGGCGAAGGTGGCGGGACCGTCTATATCGAACTCCTCGGCGGTTCCCAGAGCGTTGGCGTCGTGGCTGAGCGGCTCCGATGCCCCCGTATTCCATTCACCGAAGAATACGTGCCCCGCCCACTCGACCCGTGCGATCATCGGGGTCGCGGCGAACCGTGTTCCCTGGTATCGTCCCGCCCGCATGTCCGGCAGACTGATCCGCACCCGAATCAGCCCCCGTTTTGTATCGCCACTGAGCACTATATAGGAACCGGGAAATACAGACGATTGGGGCATTGTAAAACTTTCTCTCGCGTCGGGCGTCCGGGAGGCGACAGCCTGCCGTGGTGCGATCAAATCAGACTGACTCTGGACCAATGGCTGAAAGGGCATCTGTTTTCGGATCGGTATTCCCATTATTATCGTCCTCCCGGCAGATTCGGTGGTAAATCCGCGCGAAACGGAGCGGCGGGGAGTCCCTCGCTGTTGAATAAGTTGCCACACGGTACATTCGCCCAACCGTAGCGGATGCGAGCCGGGAGCGGCACGGCGGGCGAGCAGATATATACCTCGTCTTTTTGAACGGACGAGAGGCGAGCCATTGCCGGATGGTATACGCCGTCTTCTCCGGCAATCTCCCACCCGGTCAGAAGGTTGTCCGTCCCTACCGGAACGGTTAAACCTTCGCCAACATCGGTGAATGTCACCTTGATCGAATCACCCTGTCGCATCGTATCCTTGATCGTCGGGCTGAGAACAATCTTTTCTGCATAGGCGATCCGTCGCGCGAGACGCGCCGATCGTTCTCCAACCGGCTTCTTCCGGCGCGGGTGAATATCCTCGACATCTCCCACATCGGTGAGAATGGTGATACCGCCATTCTCCACGGTTGCGATTGCTTCCTGCTGCGCCTCGCGGAATAATGCCCAGCTTGTCCCGGTCGGTCCCTCCGCCTGCCAGGGCGCGAGCTGCACGACGAGAAACGGAGCGACCGGATTCTGGAAATCAGCGCGCCATTGGGCTATCATTGCCGGAAGAATCGTTTTGTATAGCGTCGGCTCACCGGTGTTCGCTTCGCCCTGGTACCAGAGGAACCCCCGGATACCGTACGGAGCCAGTGGAGCCAACATGCCGTTATACAGAACCGTGTCCGTATCCGCACTCGGAGAGGGAATAGACGGGCGGATATTTTCGACCTGAAAACGCCACAGACCGGCAAGCGGGATGGGGGAGCGGTTTTCCACGGTCAGGCACAGGCTGTCAGCGGGACCGATCATGCCTCCGTCGCCGGTATGATCCCATACGCGTACCGCGATCACGTTGCGCCCCGCCTTCAGGACACCGTCAGGGATTGGATAGTGACGGGGTGCCAACCAGAAACCGGGGGTCTCTTTTCCGGTCGCGCCGACCGGGACGCCATTGATAAACGTATGGTCGAAGTCGTCAATCGCCCCTAAAGTCAGCATCGCGGGTTTACCGGCATCACCGTGCGACAGAAAAAACGACTTGCGGAACCACACCCCGCCATCAATAGCTTCCAGATCCGGAACGCCAGACTTTTCCCAGCTACCAGGTATCATCGCCGTCTGCCAGTCGGAATCGTCTACGCCGAACGCCTCCCATCCTTGCGCCGACTCAGAAACACCAGGGTCGTCAAAGATCCCGGCGGGGGAACCGGCAACAACCCAGCGATCCCACAGTTCGTGATGCCGCTTTTGCGCCGCACGCGACCCGGCATCGGTCCGCAGTGCAGTTTGCACGAACTCGCCGTCAACTTTCCTTGCATCTGCCAGGGTCTGTTTACTGGACCACGCCTGAATCCGGGTCCCCCCCCACGACGCATGGATCATTCCGACCGGCACCCCACGGGATTGCCGCAGGGCATGGGCGAAATAGTAGCCGACCGCGGAAAAGTTTCCTGCCGTCGATGGCGAGGCACACTGCCATTCTCCCCCCTCGACATCCGCTCTCGGAGCCAGCGCGATTCGTTTCGGGACGGTGAACATTCGGAGCAACGGATCGTTGGCGGCACTTACCTCTGCTCCGCCGTTTTCCGAATCGGCGAGTATCCATTCCATGTTGGATTGTCCCGCACAGATCCATACCTCACCGACCAGCACACCGTGGACAACCACCGTATTCGTCGCCCCGGTGACCGTGAGTGTCGCAGGCATTTCGCTTGCGACTTCCTGTCTGAGATGAATGATCCATTCTCCGGAAATATCGGCGGTAGCGGTTGCTGTTTGAGCGCGGAAGTGAACCGTCACCGCCGATCCCGGCGCGGCGGTACCATAGACAGGAATAGGCGCGGACGCCTGCAAGACGCAATTATCGGAAAAGAGTCGCGCTAAAGCGACTTTTGCCGATGTGTCCTCCGGCAGGGCGGTAACGGAAGCGGCCGTTGTCTCAGAAAGAAAGTGTGTCGTCATAGTCAACTTAATGATTGTACGGGGCATGGTTCACACCATGCCCCGCCTGCCCTCCCGTGTCAGGGGATCAGTATTTCGATGCCGCTGAGTTTCGGGTTCGCGACCACGGCGGTGAACGCAATCGTGATATTTCCCGACGTGTCTGCCGTTGCCGTGAACTCCTCGACCACCGCTTTGAACGCCCCCACCTTCGCCACAATGTCGTAGTTGGTCAATTTGGGCTGACCGTTGATGGCGACATTGAAGACACGCTGTCCCGGCGAGAATACCGCGAACTCGGCGAAGTGGAGACGTACCTTGTAGCTCGCGCCCGGCACGAGAGCCGGTATGGTGTAGGTGAACGCGTTATTCCACCGCTCACTCTGATAGACCGATTGTGGCGCGGGATTGGTGACTCCCGAAACATCGAAGTTGCCGCCATTGAACGCGGTGTTCCCGGTGTCGAAGTACGTATCCGCCAGGAACGCATCGGCTGCCGATCCGCCCGCGTTGATGCGGTACTGTTGCCCTGCCACCGCACTCACTACCAGCGAACTACCACTGGTACCGGCGGGATAGACCGCCTGTACCTTGTAGTAGTATCTTGTGAGCGGGGTAACGGTCGTATTTTCATACGTCGTGGTCGCGACATTCGATGCCACGGTGGTATAGGAACCACCAGCTGAGGTCGCTCGCTTGACCGTATAGGACGTTGCCCGAGGCATCGCGTCCCAGGTAAGGGTGATCTTGCTCGCACTTCCCACCGCCTGGACTTTGTACGGCGGAGTGAGATAGCTGGGATCGTCGTAACCCACATACAACGGCAGGGCATTACCCACCGCCCCCTTACCCGTGGGACCGTTCGGATAGGTGAGCGTGCGCGTCGTGGTGCCGCGAGTTTCCTGGATCACGTTGATGAACGGATCGAACGGGTTGGTGAAGTTCACCTCGGCGATGCTCGCGGAGATGGATGCGTTTTCGGTGAGGAACATGAACGCGTTGTTCAAACTCCCCCGCTGGGAGTAATACAGCCCGCCGAGCAGGTCTGTCTTCCCGCCGTTCTTGGTTTCGATCAGTGTCCCGCCATCCTCCGATTTCAGACCGAGGATACTCACGGTCCCCCCCGAGTTGACGATTTTTGTCTCGCTGCCTTCGATGTTGAGTTGTCGTGCCCACACATTCTGACCACTGATAGCCAGTGGGCTACAGGCGACATTCTCCAGAAACAGCGAACCAGTGCCGGTCAGAGTAAATTTCGGGTCCTGCAGGTTCCGACAAACCAGGGTGCGTGACGATTCGTTCTTGATCTCTATCGACCCGCCGCCCAAGCCGAAATCCTCCAGCCAGACCGTTGCCGGGGCGGTCGGTTTCACGACGAAGCCTGCGCCCGCTACCGCCTTCACGAAGCTCGATTGCATACCGACGATCCGCCGCGTGGTTCCTCGGATCTCGACCGGCTTGTCAAAGAAATAGCTTCCCTGCTGGGAGGGGAAGTAGATCGTCGTCGCGCCGGTGTCGATCGCCCGTTGTACGGCATCCGCGTCGCCGACATCGAGTGTGCGGCGGTAATCCCGTATGTTCACCCAGTCGCTGGGAGGATCTGCCGGAGCGTCCGGCGTCTCACTGATCGGCAGGTTGAGCGAGGTCGGGCGGTTTCCGAAAAGCTGAATGACGGGGTGCGAGACGAACTGACTGATCGAGGCGTTCGTCGCGTTCGGCGTACCCCCGTAATCGTTACGGATGGTGGTGCTGAAGCCGGGAATCGACACGTTCCGGGCGAAGAGGGTCTCGTTATTGATGATCGCGGGCACGGGGGATTGCCAGTCCAGATCTTCCTCGTAAGGGGAAATGTTCGAGTCGATCAGCGTAACATGCCCGATTGTGTTGTTGAGTGCGGTCGCGTTTGACACGGAAAACAGCTTGCGAATGCTGACGCACTGACCACTGTTCTTGATGCCCAACGTTGCCTGATCGAAGAGAGAAATATCCTCCATTACCAGGCTATTGACAAATCCCCCGCAATCGATCCAGGTTTGAAACCCCTCTATCGAGATTTTCGATGCCAGGAAGGGTCCGTTCTGATCCGCGTACCCCAAATCCAGTCCCGTTACCCCGGACCAGTCGTTGGAGGTGACAGTGACATTGCGTATCGCGCCGACATTGTTCGAGTAGAAACGTACCCCGATGGCTCCCGTGTTACCGTTCCCGATGTCCACGGTGAAATGACCGAAGTTGTTGTTAAACCAGTCCGCGCGGATGAAGCGGTTGCCGTTGGCGTCGGGCAACGTTCCGTTGTAGCCCGCGTCCAGAACCGCCTGGGGTTGAGCGGGGTTGGTGAACGTATTATCCTGGAGAAGAAGGACAACGTCCCCCTCACTCTCGCCTCGGAAATTCGAATATCCGAACAAACCGGTGACGTTGCCGTTATCGTCGTAGCCGCGTTTGAATTTGAGCGACCGCGAAAGGAGATAGGTTCCCGCGGGAAGATAGATGGTCTGTCCCGTCCCCTGCCAGTCGTTGATTGCGTTTTGTATCGCGTCCGTGTCGTCGGCGATGCCGTCCCCCACCGCGTTGTACGGTGCCTGTTTGACATTGATGATGCCCGAATCTACCGGGAAGACGGGACCATCGGAAGGGGGAGCGGTGGGAGTACCACCGGCGTGGAATCGGACTTTGCTTAGTCCGGATTGCGCGGTAAGTCCCCCGTAGTTCGAGTCCGCGATGAAGCGGATATATTTCGCGGTGATCGGGAACGGTAACGTGATGTCCTCGCCGAGGTAGCCTTCTGTCCCCGGTGCTTTGGCGAACAGGAACCGTTTCGGTACCGATTTCCATACCAGGGCATCGTTGGAATACTGTACGGTCACATCCTTCAAGCCACGGGAATTGAAGGGGGCAGATTCGTTATAGTTCCAGACGTGGAAACGGTCCACGGTTTGGATCGTACCCAGGTTGAATTCCGCCGCGGCGTTGCGGTCAACAAATCCTCCCGAATAACCGGAGCCGGAAACCCACATACTCCCGAACGTACCGGCAAAGCGATTGTTGGTCATCGCGTAGACGCCGGGAGAGACGAGAGTCAGACCGTCGTCGTTGGTTACCTGGACGGATGTCCCGCCGACGCCGCCTTCAAAACTGGACACTGTCGCAGTGACATTCGAAATGTATTGTGCATAAATGACACTTTGAGTTGCTATAACAGCAACTACTGCATAAAGTATGCGGTCTAACCTGACTGTAGTAAACATTTCATCCTCCTGAGTGTTGTTGCATCGTCTCCGATGAATCGATGCGATCTCGATTCGGCACTATCGCTTTCGTCGAGGTTTCGTGCGATCTACTTTGTCGTCATTTCCACCCTGCTGTACGACTTTGCTACCGGAGAAACGTGTGCCCGTCGAGCATCCCCGTGTCGCCTCCGTCTGATTCTACGCTCCCGCGATGTGTATTGTCGGGTGCAAAACTCGCGGCACGATAGGGCTATCCGGTTCCTCGATTTTCTGCAGGAGCATATTTACCGCTTCCTGCCCCATCTCAAAATAAGGAAGAACCACCGTATCCAACTGATAACCGAGGAACGAGAACGGCTCGTCGGCGAACGTAACCGCCGATAGGTCGACATGAACACGCAACCCGAACATCGCGGTTAGAAACAGTAGTTGGCTGGCAACTTCCGGAGAATAGCAGACAAACGCGGTATATCGCTCCGGACCGATCAGCCACGGTAAATTTTTTTGACCGGACGAAAGGGTGCGGTGGATGTCGAAAGTGAGCAAGGACATCGGTTTCAGCCCCGCACTCTCCATTTCGTTTCGATACCCTTCCTCGCGATGCTTCTGACTGTAATGCCCAGAGCTCCAGTGGAGGTAAGCGATGCGCCGGTGTCCCGCTTTGAGCAGGTGGCGTGTTGCGAGTCGTCCCGCCCCCCCGGCGGCGGGA
>JACMIS010000679.1 GCA_014381035.1 Armatimonadota bacterium | reverse complement strand
TCCAACGTGTTCGCGGAAACTGCGTTTCCGCTACGTTGGCACCGTCCGCCACCCAGGGAGTACCCGACAAAAAGAAAGAAATCAATTACTAGCGGATGTCGGTTCGCCGTAAAGAATACCGCGTCCGTCAGTGCCGATGTAGACGCGCCCGAAGACACGCGGATCAGCGGCGATACACCGGAAGCGCGTCCCCCACTGGTGACGTTCGTCGTTCAGGCGAATCCAGGTCGTCCCTTCGTCGTCCGACCGCCAGATCGCGCGGGTATCATTCTGGCGACCGATGGCGAAGAGAGCCGGGTGGGACTTGCCTTGTGGTGCCTTGCCGAAACTCAGACCCTCGACCCGGAGGTCAGCGGCGGACTTGCTGAATGTTTTGCCACCATCGGTAGAATGGAATAAACCTCGCTTGCTCACGAGATACAGGTCGCCCTCTTTGTCGTTTGTCGCGTGCAGGGGCCAGGCGGCTTCGCTCCAGGTGGGCTGGTCCTCGCTGATGTTTGTCGGCAAGCCCGTCGTCGCGGTTTCGGCGAACGTCGCGCCGCCGTCCGTGCTCGCGAACAGTTTGTTGTTTTTGAAATCGAGCGCGTAGAACTTGGCGGGGTTTATGCGGTCGGCGATGGGGCGAGCAGCTTCCGGCAAGCCCGCGACCGGCGTCCAGGTTTTCCCCCGGTCTGTCGTGATCTGTGCTACGGCGGTCATCACCATAAACGTCTTCCCGTCCGCCGACGTGATCAGGGCGGGGTTGCCGGTCGCGCCTGTGGGGAGCGTAATCGGTTGCCAGGAGTTTCCGCCGTCCTCCGAATAGGCGAGCGGTGCCTGACCGCTCCCGGCGCGTCCGCTACGGACAATCACGTTGGGCTGCATTCCCGCGTCGTAGAGCGTGTTTGTGTTGCCGAATACCGGGTTTCGGAACATACCCTGCGGCGGGGACTTGGAAAAGTCGTCGTGGACGAAGCCGCCGATGTCGCCGAAACCGCTGACCAGGTGCGCCCCGGCGGCGGGGCTGAGCAGGGTAATTACGGCAGTCTGTTCGATCCCGTTTATCCAGGGGAACCAGGCGGTTTCTACTTTCTTGCCGACATCCGAGAAACGGCGCGTGGCGAAGACCGTCGCGCCGGTGGCATACGCCGCAAAGTCGGAATCGAACGGGTCGATGGCGAACGCCGACATCCACCAGCCGAGTTTCGCCTCGTCTCCGCCGAACTTCAGGAACGGCGTGTCGGAAACGTCGCGCGTGCTTTTGCCGACGATGTCGGACCACGTTTGCCCGCCGTCGGTGGAATACCAGACGGTGTCTACCGGTCCCCAGCGGTTCATTGTAGTGACACCCAGCGTGCCGGGCTTCTGCCGGTCGAGGCTGATGCCCATATAGCCCCCGCGCGGGCGATCCGGTCGTTTGTCGGGCGTAATATCCATCCACGCGCCGCTCCGGGTGTCGAGTTTCATCACCGCGCCATCCGTGACGCCGTTGGGACCGATGCCGTTGCCGTAGGTGATGTACAGGATCC
>JACMIS010000678.1 GCA_014381035.1 Armatimonadota bacterium | reverse complement strand
TACATCTCCCCGATACATTGAGTCTCGCCTGCCTCGAAGTCGTCGCGCTTCGCCTCCACGGCACATAACACCGGAGGCGTGAGGTAATCGCGGAATGCTGCTATCAAGTAATCGGCGGAGCCGGTGAGCGTATCCGTTTCGAGTGGTTCGCCTTTCCAGACGCGAATGTTCGCGTAGAGAGGAACGATCTCGGCAAGAAGAGCGTCAATCAGCATTTCTTTGCCTGCTTCAGAGTTTGTTAGCACAAACGATTTCAGTCGGCGTAAGTTTTCTAAAAGCGTCGGGGTTGGGTCGCGGGGCGGGACCACGACCTTCCAATCGCTCAAACGGGTGCGCCCGATTAGTTCGAATGCTTCCCGCGTACTCAAGCCGGAAAAGGAACGTTTGTTGCGTTTGGTTTTCGCGGTTGCCATAGACGGCAGTATATCCCGAACGGTGCCGCGCGAACGAACGTGTTATAATCGGCGGTCATGCAAAACCTGCCCGAACCGATCTTTACGCTTCACCAGACCGCTGTCGATTGTGCCGCGCGGCGCGGAACCCTGCGCCTGAAGCACGCTACCGTGGAAACTCCCGTATTCATGCCGGTCGGGACGCAGGGCACGGTCAAAGCGATGACCTGGGAGGAAGTCGCGGAACTCGGCTACCGGCTCTGCTTGGGAAATACGTACCACCTGTATCTGCGCCCCGGTTCCGAGCGGGTCGCGCAGTTCGGCGGGTTGCACAAATTCGTCGGGTGGGGCGGGGCGATGCTGACCGACTCGGGCGGGTATCAGGTGTTCTCGCTCAAAGACCTGCGTAAGATCACCGAGTCCGGGGTCCGCTTTCGTTCCACGCTCGACGGCTCCTCCCACGATTTCACTCCCGAGGCGGTGATGAAGATCGAACACGAGCTGGGAGCGGATATTATCATGGCGTTCGACGAGTGTCCGCCATTCCCCGCGACCGAGGAGTATGTGCGTCTTTCGGTGGAGCGAACGCATCGCTGGCTGGATCGTTGCCTGGAGGCGCACGACGCGCTCGGCGGTGACGCGTCCGGTTCGGTGCTGTTCGGGATCGTACAAGGGAGCAATTATGAGCATTTGCGGCGGGAGTCGGCGGAGTTTGTGTCTTCGCGCCCGCTCGCGGGGATCGCGGTCGGCGGTGTTTCGGTAGGGGAGCCGCCGGAAGAAATGCTCCGCGCTCTGGACCAGACGATGCCCTATCTGCCGACCGACAAACCGCGTTATCTGATGGGCGTCGGCACTCCGACCGACATTTTGAACGCCGTCCTGCGCGGGATCGATATGTTCGACTGTGTACTGCCGACCCGCGTCGCCCGGAACGGCACGCTGTACACCTCCTACGGCCGCGCCCACCTCAAAAACGCCCGATGGAAGGACGAGCGGGGACCCATCGACCCCGAGTGCCCGTGCAAAGTCTGCCAGACACATAGCGCGGCATATCTTCGCCATTTGCATCAGGCGGGCGAGATTCTGGGGGCGCGATTGGCGACGTATCATAACCTCGCGTTTTACGCCCGACTGATGGAGAACATCCGCACTGCTATCGAGGAGGATCGCTTCACGTGTTTCCGTTCCGATTGCCTTGTGTTATGGGCGAATGAAAAAAAATCAGAACCCGACGTTTAACCTTTTGCCCGCTGCGGTAAATACACGGTGTTAGAACCGACCACACGAAAGAGACATTGGAAACGGAGAGCGGAAGGTCGGAAATCACTTAAACGGAGTAACACAAATGAGTTTTCTGATCTTCCTGATCGTGGGTTTAATTGCAGGCGCACTGGCGAAAGCCATCATGCCAGGTTCGGCGAATGAGCCAGGCGGCTGGTTAATGACCATGGTGCTGGGTGTTGTCGGCGCATTCGTCGGTGGCTTCCTGGGCAACCTGTTGTTTGGTGGAGGGGCTGCATCGGGTAGCTTCTCTCTGCCGGGGATATTGATGGCAACCGTCGGTGCTATCGTCGTGATCGGCATTATGCGCCTCGTGACCGGCAACAAACGTGCGGTTTAATCGACACTAAAATAAAGGACAAGGCGATAATGAAGCGAAACAATGCATTCTTTGCCGTAGCCATCAGTGTGTTCGCGCTGACTGGTTTGACGCTCACGGGTTGTAGTGAACAGACGAAAGATGCTGCGAGCAACACTGTTGAAGGGGCGGCCCAAGACACCGCGAACAACACTGCCGCCGCAGGGCGTGCTGTTGAGAACACCGGCGAAGCGGTTGCAGAAGGGGCGAAAGACGCCGCTGTAGCAACGGGCGAAGCGGTTGAAGCAACAGGCGAGGCCGTCAAAGACGGCGCGAAATATACTGGCGAAGCGGTTGGCGGGGCGGTCAAGGGTGTGGGTAAGGAAACTGAAGACATTGCCCAGATAGCCAAAATGACGCCGCTCGTCAAAGACGCGCTGATCAAATCGAAGGTGGATGCTTCCACTATCGATGTAGATACGAGCGGCGAAAAAGACACCGTCATCCTTCGTGGAACCGTTAAGTCGGAAGCGATGAAGAAGATGGCGATGCAGAGTGCCATGGCTGCCGTCAAGAACTCGGGTGAATCGTTCAAGGTCAAAAGTGAACTGACGGTCGCACCGTAGGCGGACAGAAGAGGATCAGGCGGGGGCGGAACGCAAGAGGTGTTCCGCCCCCGCTTTCGTTTGTGTTGTGCATTGACGCGCACGAGGCGAACGTGCTACACTCCAACTGCATTTCGTAGAAACAGGGCGTACTTATGGCAAGCAGTATCGAGGTAGCAGCGCAGATTCGACAGGTTGTTGAGCGAGTAGAAACCGTAGTTATCGGCAAACGCGACGTTGTGGAACTCGCAATTGTCGCACTTTTATGTAACGGACATCTACTCATCGAGGACATTCCCGGCGTTGGCAAAACAACGCTCGCTAAAACGCTTGCATTATGTCTCGGTTCGGCGTTCAAACGGATTCAGTTCACACCGGACTTACTCCCCGCCGACATCACCGGCACTTCCATTTTTAACCAGAAAACGCAGGATTTTGAGTTCCGTGCGGGTCCGGTGTTCGCCAACGTAGTCCTCGCCGATGAAATCAACCGCGCTACACCCAAAACTCAAGCCGCTCTGCTGGAGTGTATGGAGGAGGTCCAGGTTACCTCCGACGGGGTGACGCACCCGTTGCCGCGACCCTTCTTTGTTATCGCCACTCAGAATAATATCGAGCACTCGGGAACCTATGCGTTGCCGGAAGCGCAACTGGACCGCTTTCTGATGCGTCTTGGGATCGGATACCCATCTATCGAAGATGAAGTGCATATCCTCTCCCTCCAGGTAAAGGCGCACCCACTCGCGATGATCCGAGCCGTACTCTCCACGGAAGAGTTACTGGTTCTTCAGGATGCTGTACGCGCAGTTCATGTGCATAAATCAGTGCAGGAATACATTGTTTCCATCGTGACAGCGACCCGTGAGCATCATCAGGTCGAAGTCGGCTCCTCGCCGCGTGGTT
>JACMIS010000677.1 GCA_014381035.1 Armatimonadota bacterium | reverse complement strand
AGTCGCCGCCGAGATTGAGCACGGCATCGAAATTCCCCAACCCCTGGCCGACTTGCACTTCGCCGCCCGTCGCCGTGAACGGCCCGATGACCAGAACGCGCAATCGTTCCCCGGAGCGGATCCAGTCCGGCATCCGACTCATCGTCAGCGAAAGAGTCCCGGCATTGTCGGTTTGTAGCATCAGGCGGGTCAGTCCATCCTCGGCAGAACAAACCCCAACCAATCTTCCGTCAATCTCGATAGTTTTACCGCGATAGGCGCGTGGGTCGAGAGCGAGTGAACCGAGAGTCAGTCCCATTTCTGGGGGGCTGGCGCGGCGGTAAGCGAGATACTGCGCGGAAGCGGGGGAAATGCTGACATCGGACTGTGCGGACGCGGTCGGTGCGTGGCAAGCGAAGGATATACCCAATAGAGCGAACGCGGCAAACTTCGGTGACAAGTATCGCAAATCAAACGATCCTTTCGGTGTTAAACAAACGCGCCGGCTCCTGAAACGGGAACACGGCGCGATAACACTAAAGCAGAAGAACACGGAGTGGTCGGGATTCGAACCCGAGGTAGATTTTAAGGCCTACAACGGTTTAGCAAACCGTCGCTTTCGACCACTCAGCCACCACTCCAAGCAGGGTCTCCACGCATTTTAACACGGGGGGACCGGGACTGCAAGAAGCGATTTACCGGTTTTGTGGTACGCTGACTCGCGTCGCCAACAACGGCAACTTTGGCTTTCTTGATCCGTCCCATTCCCTGTCATAGAGAATGGGCTGTTCCATTATCCTGAAACGGAACAGCCCCCTCAGTACTTCCGACGCAGTTTATTGCAGCCCACCCGGCGCGTAAGCCCCCCTCCCACTGGCTGGACTTGGCGACCGGAGACGGAAGTTTTGGCTCTCGAAACTTTTCGTCGGGTCGTAGTATTGGAAAAGCGGGTTTCCGGTGTTGTTCCCGTTTGTCGATGGGTTCAAGTTGTACAGTGTAAATCCAGGGTTTTCCAGATGGAAAGTATTGTCCCAAAAGACCGCCTGGAAATTCTGGGACAAAAACCGGAAATCACGCCCGATATAGAAGATGTTATTCGTCCAGGTCGTGTACTCGTATCCTGGGAAGCCTGGGTCGAAGCCGATAACCGGGGTACCACTCTGGAAAACGAAGTTGGGTTCGACAACCGTGTTGTGATCGACATAGATGTTTTCGAAATCTCTGACGCCCCCTTCCGTGTGGAAGACATTGAAGTAGCCATTCTTATAGCAGACGTTGTACGTAATGCTCAGGTTGGAGACAAGACCATCTCGCCCGCCCGGACCCGCACCGATTTCGACCACGCCGTTCCCTTCGTCTATACGGTTCCGGGTAAACACGTTGTTATTACAGACGGAGTCATCCCGCGTCGAATAGATTTCCAACGCCCCGCCGTCGGTGCCGAATTCCAAGCTAGTCGCCCTGCACTTACTGAACGTGTTGTCGCGGATGACGTTATTCGAACAGCTGTTGTTCAGCCAGACGCCATTCGCCCCGAAGTCGTTGTTGCCCGAGGACTCTACCAGATGGAGGGATACGATGAGGTTGTTGTAAATCTCGTTGTCGCTACTACTGTCGAGGTAGATTGCGATGCCGACATCGGTTATCTTACAGCCGCGTATTTTTACATGGTGTGCGTCACTCCATAGATAAATCCCCGCTTCGTGCGTCTTTCGTGCTTCTATGCCTTCGATGACGATGTATCTCCCCTTAACATCGATGGCATGTGCCCAATCATAGATGTTGTTGCCTTTCTCAAATACCGGTCCATAACCCGAATCACCATACGCACCGAAGGTGACGGGAGAACTATTCGAGGCACCGTTTTGATTCCCATCGCGATTGATGATCAACCCCGTTGTGAAGACCGAACCTTTCCGGAAAAGGACCTTATCGCCCCCACGCAGAGGCGTTCCCTGTAACCGGTCAAGCGTCCGCCAGGGTCCTGTATTGTTGCCGTAGTTAGCGGACATCGATGTTCCATTGAAGTAGTCCTGACCGATAAACGGGTCGACGTAGTATGTCACCGCTTGCGCCACCCCGCTCGATACGAGAAGGGCAACGACGACGAGAAATCCGAGGAACCCCCGTGACAAATATGAAAACATGTAACAAACCTTTCTGTACTTACGACTTCGTAGGTTTGTCTTTCGAATAGTAATGCTATCCAAAAAACAATATAGCTGACATCAAATCCGTTTGATCAAGCCATGTGCGGTTTGTGGGGGCGTTTTTATTCGTCCCCAGTCATCGATTGAGATTACACAGTATCGATAATTGACTACTATCCTTGTTTATTTCTTCTGTACGCGCTCTTTCACACGCGCCATATACTCCGCGCCCATGGCTTGCCCATCCGCCGTGCCCTTCTTGATCTGCGCTTGCGCCTCGGGTGGCAATGTCACCGGGACAGATCCCGCTTTCGGAGCGGAAGCCGCGCCGTTTCCATTGTTCGACGAAGATGGCATCGCCGCCGTATTGTTACAACCCATCATCAGCGATGCCACGAAGCAAACGCCGATGGTACGGAGCCAGGCACCAAATTTATCTGATAGACTGGAATCCATGCCGTAGTATTTCATCGCGTTATCCTTTCTCTCCATCGCTCATATCTGCCCAGAGGCAATCTCCTGCGAGGGAACTTTACTGTCGTCTCTGTTCGCCTCCCCCACCGGGAGAGAGGCGAATTTCTACCTCGTCCGACGTCGAATTAGTAGGGGTACCAACTCGGCGGCGGGTTGAAGACACCCGGAATATCGGACGGGAATACGCCGGGGATATACACCTCATTGAGCCAGTTCAGGCTGCCCCGTGGTTTCGCCTTGACGTGACCGTCCAGGTACGACACGTTGGTCGTGCCGTTGTGCCGATAGCGGGGAAACTGGTTACAGGTCACCCATCCCGAGTTCCCGGAGTTGATATCGAAGTCACAATCGCCCCAGTGCCCGAACTGGTTTTTGCTGTCGAGCGAAAAGTTTCGCGAGGGATCGGAGCCGGTCGCGCTCTTGTCACTGACCCAGTACCACTCGACCGGACTCCAGACGGTGTAGCCATATCCATCGGGTTGCGCCGGTGATCCGTTCCCGTTGACGCCGCCCTCAATGAGACCGATCTTGTTGGCGGGGGCGTCGATGTCCGCGAGGGTGTAGGTTCCGTAGGCAAATTCCGTCCCCTGAGGGACAGGGAACACATCACTCCGTACTTTGTATTGATTTGCTTGCGCGTCAACGGGAAAAGAGGGACAGTGGAAGATGCCTCCGCTATAGTTATAGCTCTCGGTCGTACCCGGTGCATTCCCTCCTTTTAGCCCGTTTTTGAGGTAAGGCTGGATGATGGTAGACCATTCCACCCCATCGGCACGACCGCCGAGCGGATAGGTTTCATCGTAATCCTGGGTGTACTGGATGATACCGAGTCCGATCTGTTTGAAATTGGACAGACAGGCCGACTGTCGCGCCTTCTCCCGAGCCTGTGCGAATACAGGAAACAGTATCGCGGCAAGAATCGCGATAATAGCGATAACTACGAGTAGTTCTATTAACGTAAATGCGGAGGACATCCTCCGACTTTGATACCGACTTTGCATATCTCAACCTAACCTTTCCTATGGATCGATTGTTACGAAATTATCCGAAGCATCGAAACTGTTGATGCTTTTACGAATCACGATCTACCGCACCCCAATAACGGATCGCATCGTTGCGGGACTACGTCTCACCCACCCTTCTTTTGCGCGCTTAGCGGCGCGGGTCCGGTCGACCCCCGCACAATAAGTTCCGGCGAAAGAAGATAGATCGTCGGCGGTTTCACCGCTGTTTCTTCTTGGCTACGAGAGCCGCCCACCAGAATGCGAGCAATCAGGAGTTCCGCTGACCTTTCCCCAATGGCCGATAAAGGTTGGCGTACTGTCGTCAGGGGTGGTTCCAAAATACTGGCAAAACTAAAATCGTCGAATCCGATGATAGAGAGCTGCTCTGGTACTGCGATCCCTGCCGCACTCACCGAACGAAAAACTTCCAGTGCCATCCGATCATTTGCCGCGAAAATCGCCGTCGGCGGATCGGGCAGTGCCAGAAGGCGACGTGTATCTTCGGGGACGGTTTCCGCCCCATACGATCCTGATGCACATCCGGGTGCCCCCACGGGTAACCCCTGTATGAGCAGTTCCTCCGCGAACGGAATATTGGCTCTTTTCAGGACCGCCAGATAGCCATCACGGCGCAGAGGGGCACTGACCAGCGTAGGCGTCCCCATCAGATGCGCGATCCGTCGGTGCCCGAGACGGATCAGGTGTTCCGTCGCCAACTCAGCACCCCTCCTGTTGTCAACGTCGGTGGAATCCCATGCCGTCGTTCCATCCGCATCCGGCGGCGCGGGATAGGATATGGCACTGACCTGAATACCCTGTGAAACAAATTCCTCCACTAATGCGGAATCCGTATGGGGCGCGACGACCACGATGCCATCCATCTGTTGGTCCCGGTAGACGACGGCATCCTTGTTGGATCGATACCATGACTTCGCAAAAAGAGTCAGATTGAAATCGTACCGGTCACAGGCAACCACGATACCGCTGAGAACAGACGCGCCATACTCATTGCTGATGCCGTCATTCTGTAAATCGACACCTCCGAACAAGACTCCCACGGTATTCGTCCGCCCACGCACCAGACTTTGCGCGGACGTGTTCGGACGATACTGTAGTCGTTCCGCCGCTTCCAGGATACGTTGCCGGGTCCCGTCAGAAACCCGCGTCGAGGCTTTGGCACCATTCAACACCACCGAGACGGCGTTCTTGCTGACCCCGGCTTCACGGGCGACGTCTGCCAGGGTCGCGACAGATCGAGTCACTTTCGCTTGTCGATTCATGAAATCTTCATCTTTTGTTCCCAACACTGGTTTGGACGACTTGAATGACCGGTCATTCAGAACACATCGATAATACCACCGGCATTAATGATCTGTCAAGAGGTTCCGTGATTTTTCCGAGGCGAGTGGGGCGGGAGTCGCGCCCGACCCGCCGGTAGATGTCGTAAAGTGAGTCTGTATCCTTGAGTACCGGTCACTTTTTGTATACGCGAGTATGGGGTAAATCCTTCTCTCTCGGGGGTAAGCCGGTAACATCGGGGGGGTATCACCCGATGTCACCCGCTTCCCCCTCATGTGGTGGGGTGATTCGGGGCGAATTGAACGAGCAACGACTCCGCCCAACTTTCGTTCGACTCCCGCGTGCGTCCGGCGTTGTGCGGCGTATGCACCACGTTGTGACGACCGAGTAACGGGTCATCGAGTTGTAAGGGCTCGACATCGAAAACGTCGGCGGCGAGCGCGATTTCGTCGGCGAGAACGCGGCGGCGTAGCGCGGGAACGTCACAAATATCGGCGCGGGTCACCAGTACCACCAGGCAACCACGCGGGAGGCTGTCGATGTGTGCGGCGGTGACCAGACCGCGCGTTTCATCGATCAGCGGCACCATCGGCGCGAATATCTCGGCGTCGCTCATCAGCCGGTCAAGATGCCATTCCCGGCGACTGCCCGCCCGGTGGAAGCAGGGTTCGCTCGCGAACGGGTCCCACGCGGCGACATCCGCGCCGAGCATCCCAACGAAACTGGCGTAGCGGCTCGCGATGTTTCCCGCCCCGACGATGCGCACGCGCTTCCCCGCCACGGTCCCGTTCGTGAACCGCAGGTCGTCGCCGAATTGTTGACCACGTCCCCCCGGTCGCCCGATCCCGCCCTCCGGCGAGTAGTCCCAAGCAGCATGGCTTGTAATTATCTCGTGATGCGTTTGCGGAATGCGGCGCAATCCGCACAGTGTCAGCGCGAGACCAAACTCGGCGACCGATTGCCCCCAGTACCCTGAGGAAGGATGCGTGATACGCCGCACGCCGTACGCGGCGAGCTTTTCTATCAGGTCGTCCCCCACGGGCTTAGTACAAACCAGTTCGCGCAGATTCGGCAGAGCCTCCAGGCTAGCGGTGGTGAACGGAACACCGAGCGAGATCAAACGTTCGACGCCACCTAGCGATCCGAGCACTTCGTGCGCAGGCCGTCGATCCGCATGGTCCAGGCGCAGGAAAGTAACGTCGCCTTGCTCGCGCCACCGGTCGTGCGCGTTATCGGCGGCGAAGGGCCAGGTCTTATCAAAGTCGGGATGGACAACGATAGCAGAATTCATAGTAAAGGGTTCCTTATGCGGCGGCGAATTGTCGCCACTCCGCCTCAATGGTGTCATGGGAAATCTCACCGGTGAAAGCGAACACGCGGTATCGGTTGGTGGAGACTTCGCCTTCCGGGAGTAGCCACTCCCCCGCGATACAGCGGCTGGGAACGATGCCGTAGTTGCCATCTACCCGCCACGGTGCGGGGTGTTCCGGGTTTGACGGGTGATCGAGCAAGGCGATTCCGGCAACCCCGGTGTCACGTCCGGGGATAGGCATCGCCACCGCGACCCAGCGTGCCCGTTGCCCTTCGGCGTCGTGTGGACTGATGGCACTTTCGCTGGTGAGAAGTTGATTACCATTCCCTTCGCGCCACGGCATCCGCAGGAACAACCCGCCGTAGCTGGACTTGCCGAAGCGTAGATCGGTTTGTGCCTGCAGATGCCATTGCATATCCAGCACCAGGAAATCGCCCCGGTCCTCCAGAGACCATTTCTGCGTTTCGGTCAGCATCGGTTCACCGGCAGGGGTGCGCCATTCGGAAGTCACTTCCCAACTCGCTCGGTCAGCCGTAGCGGTAGGGGGCAAGAGCGGTTGCGGGTGGAACGTCCCGTCACGATCCTTGCGACCGGTGAGTCCCTCGGTCCAGAAACCGACGCCGTTAACGTCGTTGAGTCCGACATAAAGCCCGTGCTGCCACAGGTGATGCCCCGGCTCGTTCTCGGTGAGTTCGCCTACCCCGTCGGGGGCAAGAATCGGGTGGATGTAGGGGCGATGATCGGTCGTAGCGCACTGGGTTAAGAGTGCGGAGTCCAACCCCGGACGATAGATCGCAATGCGCTCGGGGGTGTGGACGGCATGGAGAATCGGATTTGACATAGTAAAAGTTATTGGGCGGAAAAGTCGGGCAGGTAGACGCGCTCGCCGCCGCGCAGGGCTGATTCGTGAGCGCAAATACCGGTTGCGGTATAGTTCGCCGATTGCACGGCGTTGGGGAACGGGTCTCGCTCCTCAAGTATCGACGTAATAAATTCGTGCGCTAAATGAGGATGCGACCCGCCATGTCCCGAACCCTGCTTGAACGACAGATGTACATTCGCGGCGGAGTCGTAAACTCCCTTCGTCGTGTATTGCCGGATGCCTTCGGGAAGACGGTCGGCATAGTCCGGGACCCGGACGCGGCGCGGTTCCTCACCGTAATGCACAACACCTAGCTCCTCCTCGACCGTCGCCCATTCCCACGATACTTTGGAAGCGTACACGTCGAACGGCTCGCGGTACTGCCGCGCCGTGTTGAACAGCGAGCGGATGACCTCGGCGACGACATCGGAATCTTTCAGGCGCAGGGTGGCGGTTTCCCCGGCGAAACCACTTAGCCCACAGTTCTAACTGACGCGGAAATCCAAATAGCCCTTCAGAGCGGCGAGGATTCGTACGCTCGCGTCTCGGAACAGTCGGCATGATTGGGTGATTGAGTGACACTGCGTCACACAAGGTATGATTCTATCTTCCCTTCCGGTTTTTCGCGCCGGTCGTCTGTACGCCTTTGATGAAGATCGCCTGTGCATCGACGCGTTTCTTCCGCGGCTCAGGTTTCACGCGCTCCCATACCCCGTTCGCCTGTAACCGTCGTGCCTGCGTGTTGTCCGCGAGGATCGTTTCCAGCACGTATTTGACGACGTAATCGCGCAGTTCCGGCTTCTCGACTGGGAACATCACCTCGACGCGGCGGTCCAGGTTGCGCGTCATCAGGTCCGCCGAGCCGAGATAAAGGATAGGCTCGCCGTCGTTCTCAAAGTAATAGCAGCGCGAGTGCTCCAGAAACTGCCCGACGACGCTAGTGACGGTCACGTTCTCCGACACGCCGGGTACGCCGGGTCGCAGACAGCAAACGCCGCGCACAATAAGGTCCACCTTGACCCCCGCTTGCGATGCCCGGTACAGCAGTTCCACCATGTGTGGGTCGGCGAGCGAGTTCATCTGGAACAGGATTCGCGCCGGTCGCCCTTCGCGGGCATGTCGTGTTTCGCGCTCGATCATCGCCGCGAACCGTTCCCGCAGGTTTACCGGAGCCACCAGTATTTTGCGGAACACTTTCTGCCGTGAATACCCGGTCAGATAGTTGAACAGGTCAGTTGCATCGGCGGCGAGTTGTGGATCGGCGGTGAGCAAGCCGAAGTCGGTGTAGAACCGCGCCGTCGTCGCGTTGTAATTGCCGGTCCCGAAATGGCAATAGCGGCGGATCGCCCCGCCCGGTTCTTTGCGCACGATAAGCAACACTTTGCAGTGCGTTTTCAACCCAACAAGACCGTATACCACGTGAACTCCCGCCGCTTCCAACTGTCGCGCCCACGTGATGTTATTCTCTTCGTCGAACCGCGCCTTGAGTTCGACCAGCACCGCAACCTGCGTGTCGGCATCGCGGGCTTCGATCAACGCCGGTGTCAACGGGGAGTTGGGACCGAGTCGGTACAGGGTTTGCTTGATCGCCCGGACATGCGGATCGTGTGCGGCGGCTTCGATCAGCCCCGTCACCGGTGCGAACGATTCGTAGGGATGGTGCAACAAAATATCGCGCTGCCCCATAACGGTGAACGGATCGTCACCGGTTCGGAACGCGGACGGAGTACGCGGGACATGCGGCGGGAACTTCAGGTCGGGGCGGTCTACCTTTGTCAGTTCCATCAGTGCCGACAATGCCATCGCCTCGCTGGGAAGAGTCACTATGTTCCGCGCGTCCATCTCCAGACCCTCGACCACCGATTCACGCACGCGTTGCGGCATGGCAGAGGTTACTTCGAGGCGGGTGACGAAACCGAAGTGCCGCTCCCGTATCCCCTCCTCAATCGTGCGTAGCAGATCCTCCGCCTCGTCCTCCTGAATCTCGAAGTCGGCATTGCGTGTGACACGGAACGGATACGCGGCGACCGGCTGCAAACCGGGAAAAAGCGAACCGGAAAAGTGCGCGATAACGTCCTCGATATATACGAACCGCAATCGAACCTCGCCGACTCCCCCGCGTTGGATCTCCAGTCCGGGCACATCGGAAGGGGTGGATGCGGCACCGTTGCTTCCGTTGTCGCCCTTTTTCGGGGGGGGCGGCGGGGTAAGATGGCGAGGAAGCGGCACGAACCGCGGAATAGTGCCGGGCAACTTCATACGCGCAAACCGCTCCCCGATACCCGGATCACGAACGATGACCGCCAGATTCAGCGACAGGTTGGAGATATGCGGGAACGGATGCGCCGGGTCCACGGCAAGCGGGGTCAAAATAGGGAAGATCTCATCCTGGAAGTAGGTCGCCAGATACGCCTTTTCCTCGGATGACAGGTCCGCGAAGTGACAGATCTCGATGTGTTCCCGCCGTAACTGTGCGAGCAGATTTTTACGACAATCCTCGGCTTCCGTAAGCACAGTTCTCACCGTGATCGCGATCTGTTCCAGAGCCTCGGTGGGTGTCAAACCATCCAGCGCGACATCCGCGACCCCGGCAGTGCGCTGTGCCTGAAGTCCCGGAATACGGATCATGAAAAACTCGTCCAGGTTGGAGCCAAAGATGGCGAGAAACTTAACGCGCTCCAGAAGCGGATGGCGTTCGTCCTGCGCTTCCTCTAACACACGACGGTTGAATGCCAGCCAGGACAATTCGCGGTTGATATACAGGCTTCGGTCGGATTTGATAACGGCGAACTCTTGCGCATCGCCCGGCGTGGTAATCTCTTCGTTCGTCTCGGCGACTTTATCGCCAGACAATGGGATGTCGGTACTCATAATTTACTCGCCGATTATATCAGACGCCTTTTCATGCGAGTCGTAGAAACAGATGCAACCGAACTGAAGCAGCCCCTGCTAGAACCAGATGGATCAATTAACTTGATTGTAGGGTTTGTAATTTTCCCACTTCCACGGGGTGTGCTTATCCTGGATTAGCGTCTCCAATAACTCCTTGAAAATACTGTCACCGTTGGAACTGTTGGACATTAATATGATCGCTATCTTCTTGTCCGCGAAACAAACGGAATGGTTTTCCCAACCGTCATCATGCCCTTCCTTGAAGTATGCTTTGCCATAGGGGGAACGAAACAATCCCCATCCCAGCCCATAGGAGAGTTCAATCGCACGGTTTTCGTCGGTGGTCTCTCTTGGCGGAGTCGGGAACTGATACTTGGAGAAGATCGCGATTTGCGGCTTGAGCATTTCGCTCTTAAATCGCGCCCCCAATCCTTTGCTTTGCATCACCGCTGAGACGAATCGTGCATAATCAGAAATGGTTGTGTCCATCGAACCCGCCGCGCGCGGGTTCTCGCGCTTATCGTGACCTAACGGCTTTTGCGCTTCGTCGTAGCCAATCGCATAATCGTCCTCAAATCGCGATTCCCACTTCATGCTCGTGCGCGTCATGCCAAAGGGTGTGAAAATGCGATCCTGCACCATATCCCCCACCTTCTTCTTCATCGCTTCCTCTACAACGAACTGCAACAGATTGATGCCTTCGCCCGAGTAACTGTATTTCGAGCCGGGCGCGAACTTGATGTCGAGTTTCCCGTCCTCATTGATCCATCGAAAATTGGGAAACCCGCTCGTATGGGCGAGCAGCATACGCGGGGTAATTGATTTGTATCGT